>JAIOQB010000185.1 GCA_021413585.1 Planctomycetia bacterium | reverse complement strand
CTGGACGCCACCACCGGCGCCTTGGCCTGGACGACGTTTCCCGTCAAGAACGATCGCCCGGGCGGCATCGACGAAGACCACCCGACCTTCTTGCTGGGCGTGGCGGGGGACAGCCTGATCGCCACCGGGCGCGGCGTCTGGTGGATCAACCTGGCCGGCGGCAACACGGGTGCGATCTGGCCCGAGCCGTCGCGCGAGGGCGAGCAAAGCTACGGCCGCGGACTGTTGGCCGGCGGCTGCATCTACTGGCCCACGCGCGAGCAGATCATCGTGCTGGATCAGCAACTTTACGGCGCCGGCGGAGTCCGCGTGCTCGACCGTGTGCAGCTCACCCGCCCCGACACGGACGACCGCGTCGGCGGCGGCAACCTGATCGCCCGCAGCGGCATGTTGGTGATTGCCGCACGGAACCGGTTGTTTGCCTTCACCGCGACAGAATCAACGCCCAAAAGCCCCACACGAGAGAAAAAGTAAACTCACCCAGCCCACACTAGCCCCGCGTCCAACCCTCACTCCAACCCGGAACCGCAGCATGTTGCAGGACGACGACGTTCAAGCAGTCCAGAAGCTCAACGAGGCTTACCGCCGCATCACGGCCGAACTCGGCAAGGTGATTGTCGGCCAGAAGCAGGTGATCGAGGAGCTGATGGTGGCCCTGTTCGCCCGAGGGCATTGCCTGCTGGTCGGCGTGCCGGGCCTGGCCAAGACGCTGCTGATTCACACGCTCAGCGACGCGCTGTCGCTGTCGTTCAATCGCATCCAGTTCACGCCCGATCTGATGCCATCGGACATCACGGGCACGGAGATGATCCAGGAAGACCGGGCCAGCGGGGTGCGCGATTTGCGGTTTCTGCGCGGGCCGATCTTCGCGAACGTCGTGCTGGCGGACGAGATCAACCGCACTCCGCCCAAGACGCAGGCGGCGCTGCTCGAGGCGATGCAGGAACACCAGGTCACCGTCGGCGGCGTGCGGCACAAGCTGGAAGAGCCGTTCTTCGTGCTGGCCACGCAGAACCCGATCGAGCAGGAGGGAACGTATCCCCTGCCCGAGGCCCAGTTGGACCGCTTCATGTTCAACATCATGGTGGACTATCCGTCGGAGGACGAAGAGCTGGAGATCGTCAAGCGCACCACGGCCGACGTCACAGTGAAGGTCACGCCCACGCTCAACGCCGCGGAGATCATTCAGCTTGGCCAGATCGTGCGCAAGGTGCCGATTGCCGACCACGTGGCCCGCTACGCTTTGCAACTGACGCGGCTGACGCGCCGCGACAAGGGGGAAGTTCCTTCCTTCATTCGCGAGTACGTCAGTTGGGGGGCCGGCCCTCGGGCCAGCCAATACCTGGTCCTGGGGGCCAAGGCCCGCGCGATCCTACACGGCCGCTACTTCGTCAGCCCGGAAGACATCCGCGCGGTGGCCCTGCCCGTGCTGCGGCACCGCATCCTGACGAACTTCAACGCCGAAGCCGAAGGGATCAAACCAGACCAGATCATCCGCCAGCTTATCGAAGTGATCCCGGCCACCGAATACGAGACCGCCGATCGTGGAAACGAACCGCAAGTATTTAGATCCGCAGACGCTCGCTAAGCTGCAAGGGCTAGAGCTGCGGGCGCGCAAGATCGTCGAGGGGTACGTGGCGGGCCTGCATAAGAGCCCGTACCACGGCTTCTCGATCGAGTTTGCCGAGCATCGCGAGTACTCGCCCGGCGACGACCTGCGCTACCTCGACTGGAAGGTGTTCGGCCGCACCGACAAGTATTACCTGAAGCAGTACGAGGAAGAGACCAACCTCGTCTGCTACCTGCTGCTGGATATTAGCGAAAGCATGCAGTACCAGAGCGATCCCCTGGCGCTTTCCAAGTTGGAATACGCCAAGTGCCTGGCGGCGGCCATCGCGCATCTGGTGCTGATGCAGCAAGACAGCGTGGGTCTGATCACGTTCGACCGCGAGGTCCGCACGCTGGTCCGTCCCGGCAGCCACCCTTCGCACCTCAAGCAACTTTTGCACGTGATGGACGAGTCGCCGGCGGAGCGGAAGACCGCCACCGGGCCGATCTTCCACGAACTGGCCGAGCGGCTGAAGAAGCGGGGCGTGGTGATCGTGCTCAGCGATATGTTCGACAACGTGCCGTCGATGATGGCCGGGCTGAAGCATTTTCGCCACCGCCGGCACGACGTGATCGTGATGCAGGTGCTCGACCCGGCCGAGCTGGACTTCCCGTTCCGCCAGATCACGCAGTTCCTCGGTCTGGAAGGTTATCCCGAAGTGGTCACCGACCCGCGCGCATTGCGCCGTGCGTACCTCGAAGAGTTCGGCCGCTTCGTCGCGGCCCTGAAACGCGGCTGCCGCGAGCACCAGGTGGACTACGTCGAGATGCGGACCGACCAGGCGCTCGACACCGCGCTGAGTAATTTCCTGTCTCGGCGATCGGTGCAAGTTGGCTAAGACGCAAAATCCCAATGTCTAAATCCCAATGTCCAAAAAGACGTGCGCAGCACCATCATTAGACATTGGGTTTTAGACATTAGACATTCCCTTTCCCCCTAACGCTTTCCTTTACTGAGAGCCCTACGTGCTAACCTGGCTCGCCGGACTATTTGCAAGCCCTTGGATGCTGGCCTGGCTGCCGTTGGCGGCTGCGCCGGTGTTGATCCATCTATGGAACCGGCGGAAATATCGGCAGGTCACTTGGGCGGCGATGGAGTATCTACTGGCGGCGATGGCCCGCAGCTCGCGGCGGATGCGGATCGAGCAGTGGCTGCTGCTGGCGGTGCGGACGCTGGCGTTGCTGCTGGCCGTGCTGGCAATCTCGCAGCCGTTGCTGCGCCCGTTGGCCGGCCGGTTCGCCCCGGGTGCGGCGCCGGTGCATCATGTGCTGGTGCTCGATGGCTCCTATTCGATGACGTACAAACCGGCAGACAAATCGCTGTTTGACGCCGCCCGGCAGCAGGCTCGCGAACTGGTGGACGCTGCCCGCGAGGGGGACGCGTTTACGCTCGTTCTGATGTGCGACGCGCCGCGCGTGATCATAGGGCATGCCTCGTTCGACCGCGCGGCCGTGGTGCGCGAGATCGACGCGCTCGCGCCTCCCGAAGCAGGTGCGAACGTGCCCGCCTCGCTCGAAGCGGCCGAACGGCTGGTCCGCGAAACCCAGCAGCAATATCCGCAACTCGGCCGGCCGCAGATTCACTACTTCACCGACCTGGGTCGCAACAGTTGGGGCGCCGACACACGCACCCCTCAGGTCGATCGCGAGTTCCGCCAGCGGCTGGCTCGGCTGGACGAGATCGGCGCGGTGGAAATGCTCCCCATCGGCGCCGCCGGAGCGGAGAATCTGGCCGTCATCAGCCTGACCGCCGCCGACCCGTACGCCACCATCGCGCAACCGGTCGCGCTGCAAACGGTGCTCCGCAACTTTGGCCGCCAGAAGCTCACCGCCCAAAAAGTCGAGCTGTGGGTCAACGGCCAGCGCAATGCCCAGCAGACGGTTGACGTGCCGGCGGGTGAAGCCTCCGCGCCGGTGAACTTCAGCTATCGGTTTCCGACGCCGGGGGATCACATCGTCGAGATCCGCGCACCGGGCGACGCCCTCATCGTGGACAATCGCCGGTTCCTGTCGCTGCCGGTCAAAGAGCATCTGCGCGTGCTGTGCATCAGCGGCCAGCGCGGCTCGACGAGGTATGTTATGACGTCACTCGACCCCGATTATAACCGCGAGAGCTTCAGCATCCTCCAGCCCCAGGTCGCGGCCGAAAGCGCCTTGCAGGAACTGGACCTGAAGCAATTTGAATGCGTCTTCCTCTGCAACGTCGGCCAGTTCACCTCGAGCGAAGCCCGCGTGCTGGAAGGTTATTTGAAGTCGGGCGGCGGGTTGGTATTCTTCCTCGGCGATCAGGTGGTGGCCGAAAGCTACAACCGCGAGCTGGGTGGCCAGACTCCCGGATCGCCCCATGTCATCCCCGCCCTGCTTGGTTCCACAGTCACGCGCGAAAAGTATTTCTTCTTCGATCCACTTGGCTATCGCCATCCCCTGACAGAAATGTGGCGGGCCAACCCTCTGTCGGGCCTGCTAACCGCGCCCGTGGCGAAGTACTTCAAGCTAAATGTTCCCAAGGACTCACGCGCCCAGATGGCTCTAGCCTTCAACAGCGGCGACCCGGCAATCGTCGAAGAGCAGTTATATCGAGGCCGCTCGATCCTAGTGGCCACCGCGCCATCCACTTCATCGGTGATCGACGCTCAGTCAAAGCAGGCCTGGACACTGTTTCCCACGTCACCCAGTTTTCCCCCCGTGGTCCAGGCTCTGTGGCGGCTGGCGGTCGGCGGGCAAATCCAGCATCGCAATGCAGACGTTGGCCAACCGCTTGGCGGAGCGCTGGGGACGGTGCGCACCGGCAGCGGGCCGACGGTCGCGCTCCCCGGCTCTCACGGCACGCAGCCGACCACCGCCGATCCGGCCGATCCGGGACGCTGGTCGTTTGCCGATACCGACCACAGCGGCGTCTACACCGTCGAGTTACCCGGCCGCCGCGAGAAGCAAAAGTTCGCGGTCAATGTCGATACGCGCGAAAGCGACCTTACACGAGTTCACGAGGCCGATCTGCCGCGCGGCTTCACCTCGCACGGCTCGGCGCAGCGGGCCGACGAAGCGGCCGGCACCATCACGATCGGCCCGCCGCGTGGTGGATTGCATCGCACGCTGTTGTGCATCGTACTGGGGTTGTTGATCTTTGAATCGGGTTTGGCCTGGTGGCTGGGGAGCCGGGCCGGATGAGCAACCAATTGGCAAGATGGCTGTTATGGCTGCTGGGCATTCAATTGCCGCCGCAAACCGACGCCGTGCAATGGCAGCTCGAAGGTGCTTGGGCATGGAGTCCCGGCGCGGTCGTGCTGGTTTCTTTGGCCGGATTGGCGTGCGCGACCTTCGTCGGCTGGATCTACGTCCGCGAGCGCAGCACTGCCGGCCGAGGTTTGCGGCTGCTGCTGGCCACGCTGCGGTTCTCGGCCCTGGCGCTGGTGCTGCTGGTGATGATCTACGAATTGCGGATCGACTATAGCCGAACCAGCCTACCGTGCGTCGCGTTAATGGTCGACGAATCCGGCAGCATGTCCGAGCAAGACGACTACGACGATTCCGCACTAAAGCAGCAACTGGCCGATCGCCAGAAGCGGGCGGCGCTCCCTACCACCAACCGGCTCGATGCCGCCAAGGCCCTGCTGCTGGCCGACGACTCGGCCCTGCTGCGCGAGCTGCACCGCCGCTACAAAGTTCATGTGTACGCGGCCAGCGGCACGATCCGCCGCTTGCCGGCCGATCTGGCGGGGCAAACGGCCGAGCTGCGCAAGCTGCAACCTACCGCGCCGGCCAGCCGGTTGGGATCCGACCTTCAGGCGGTGCTGGACGATCTACGCGGCACCGAACCCGCCGGCTTGATTTATCTTGGCGATGGCATCACCACTGCCGGCCCGAACCTGGCCGAGGTCGCCCCAGCGGCCCGCAGGCGCGGCACGCCGCTTTACATGATTGCCACCGGCAGCGACAAGCCGGCCCGCACGATCCAACTCGATGACCTGTTGGTGGACGACGTGATTTCCGTCAATGACCCGGTTTCGTTCGACTGCAAGCTCACCGCCACAGGCTTGCAGGATCGCCCCATCCTGCTGGTTCTCAAGGACGGCAAGACGGGCGAGGTGCTCGATCGC
>JAIOQB010000184.1 GCA_021413585.1 Planctomycetia bacterium | reverse complement strand
TGGTGGATTGCATCGCACGCTGTTGTGCATCGTACTGGGGTTGTTGATCTTTGAATCGGGTTTGGCCTGGTGGCTGGGGAGCCGGGCCGGATGAGCAACCAATTGGCAAGATGGCTGTTGTGGCTGCTGGGCATTCAACTGCCGCCGCAAACGGACGCCGTGCAGTGGCAGCTCGAAGGGGCCTGGCCATGGAGTCCCGGCGCGGTCGTGCTGGTCTCCTTGGCCGGATTGGCGTGCGCTGCGTTCGTCGGCTGGATCTACGTCCGCGAGCGCAGCACCGCCGGCCGAGGGTTGCGGCTGCTGCTGGCCACGCTGCGGTTCTCGGCCCTGGCGCTGGTGCTACTGGTGATGATCTACGAATTACGGATCGACTACAGCCGGACCAGCCTCCCATGCGTCGCTGTTATGGTCGACGAAACCGGCAGCATGTCCGAGCAAGACGACTACGACGACTCCGCGCTAAAGCAACAACTGGCCGATCGCCAGAAGCGGGCGGCGCTCCCTACCACCAACCGGCTCGATGCCGCCAAGGCGCTGCTGCTGGCCGACGACGCGGCCCTGCTGCGCGAGTTGCACCGCCGCTACAAAGTTCATCTCTACGCGGCCAGCGGCACGATCCGCCGCTTGCCCGCCGATCTGGCAGGGCAAACGGCCGAGCTGCGCAAACTCCAGCCCACCGCGCCTGCCAGCCGCCTGGGTTCCGATCTCCAGGCGGTGCTCGATGACCTACGCGGCACCGAACCCGCCGGATTGATTTACCTTGGCGACGGCATCACCACCGCCGGCCCCAACCTAGCCGAGGTCGCCCCGGCGGCCCGGCGGCGCGGCACGCCGCTGTACATGATTGCCACCGGCAGCGACAAGCCGGCCCGCACGATCCAACTCGATGATCTGTTGGTGGACGACGTGATTTCCGTGAACGATCCCGTCTCCTTCGACTGCAAACTCACCGCCACAGGCTTGCAGGATCGCCCCATCGTGCTGGTGCTCAAGGACGGCAAGACGGGCGAGGTGCTCGATCGCCAGCGAATCGTCGGCGGAGAAAGTGGCAAGTCGCAGCGGGCCCGCTTGTCGCACCGGCCCACGCAGATCGGCCGGGCGGAGTACGTCATCGAGATCGAAAGCCCGCTCAGTGAACTCAAGAACAAAGTCACCCCGCTGACGAAATCCATCGACGTCCGCAAGACGAAGATCAAGGTGCTGCTGGCCCAAGGATATCCGAACTACGAATACCGCTATTTGAAGAACATGCTCGCGCGGGACGAAACGATCAAACTAAAAACCGTCTTGCAGGAAGCCGACATCGAGCATGCCGAGCAGGACAAATCCGCGCTGCGCGTCTTTCCTGTCGGTCGCGACGAGCTACTGGCGTACGACGTGCTGATCCTGGGCGACGTCGACCCAGGCCAGCTTGGCCCCACGGTGCTCTCCAACATCGCCGACTTCGTCAAGGTAAAAGGGGGCGGGCTGCTGTTCATCTCCGGCCCGCGGTTCAATCCGCTGGCGTATCGCGACACGCCGCTGGCCGCGCTGATGCCGATCGATCTGAAGACGGCGGTCGTACCGTCGGAAGAACAGCCGCTGACCGAGCCGGTGGCGATCCGGCTCACGCCGCTGGGCTTAAGCAGCCCGCACCTGCAACTGGGAGACACGCCGGCCGAGTCGGAGCAAATCTTCAACGACCTGCCGGAGATCTATTTTTATGTGGAAGCGCCCGATTTGAAGCCGGGGGCCCGCGTGTTGGCCGAGCATCCCGCCCGCACCGGTCGCGACGGCCGCAAGTTGCCGCTGATCGTCGTCGAGCAGATACCGCCCGGCAAGGTGATCTGGCACGCCACCGACGAAACGTACCGCTGGCGGTTTCGCGTGGGCGATGCGCTGTTTGCCCGCTACTGGATTCAAACGATTCGCTATCTGGCCCGCTCGCACGCCGCCGGCGAAGGGGGCGCGGTGCAACTCGCCAGCGACCGCCGCGAGTATGAAGCGGGTGCCCCGGTGCAACTGCGCGTCCGATTCTTCGACGAACGACTCGCCCCCCGCTCGGACGACGGCGTGAGCGTGGTGCTTGAGGCCGAAGGGCAAACCCGCCGCAATATCACCCTGGCCCGCGACCTCAGCAGCCGCGAGATCTTCACCGGCACCGTCGCCGGCTTGCCCGACGGCAGCTACCACGCCTGGGTCAAAACACCGTCCACGGGGGACAAGCCAGCCGCGGTCAATTTCAAAGTGGTCGCCCCCAACGGCGAACAGGCGCGGATCGACGTCGACACGGCCCAACTGCAGGCCGCCGCGGTCGTCTCCAGCGGCAAGTTCTACACGCTGCGCGACGCCGAGCAGCTGCTCAGCGATCTGCCCGCCGGCCGCACGGTCCGTGTCGACTCGCTCCCACCCGAGCCGCTGTGGAACAACTGGCGCGTCCTGCTGCTTTTGGCAGGCCTATTGGCCGCCGAATGGCTGCTGCGAAAACGAAAAGGAATGCTATAACAAACTCCCTCACCCGAACGTGCGATATAATGTTGCGGTATAATGACATACGGCCTTGAGCCCGGGGAACGAACCGCCCCTTCCCGGCGTCCAATAAGTCAACGGATCAAATTAAAAGCGACCCCGGAACCCGCCATGATCCATCCCCTGCATCAGTTGATCGAGCAGGTTCGCCGCGGCGCGCGGCGGATCGCGCTGGCGTACGGCGCCGGCTGGACGTTGTTTGGCTTCCTGGCGGCGCTCGGGCTGTTTGGCCTGCTCGACGGCTATCTGCGGGTCGACCATCGCGCGGTGCGCCTGCTGCTGACGCTGGGCGTGCTGCTGGTCGTGGCCGCCGCTGTGTGGCGGCTGTTGCGGCCGGCGCTGAAGTTCTGGCCCAGCGATGTGGCACTGGCCCAGCGGCTGGCCGATCGGTTTCCCGAACTGGGAGACCGGATGGCCAGCGCGGTGGAGTTCCTGGGTGAAAAGGAAAACGACCCCCTGGCCGGCTCGGCCCTGCTCCGCCGCGCGGTGATCGTCCAAGCCACATCGGCAGTCAGGCAGCACGATCCGCGACAGGTGCTCGACCGCCGCCCCGCCCAACGGGGCCTGGGGGCCGCCGCCGTGGCGCTGTGCATCGCCGCGGCCGTGTATCTCGTCTGGCCGGAGCCGACGGAAATCGCCTTGGCCCGGCTCGCCAATCCGTTCTCCTCCACGCGCTGGCCCAAGACGAATCAACTCGATTTCCGCGCCCCGCCCGGACAGTTGGCCGTGGGGCAGAACTTCGAAGTCGAAGTGATCGACCGCAACGGCCGGCTGCCGGCCTCCGTGCAGATTCAATATCAATTCACCGGCCCCGACGGCCCGCGCCTGGTGAGCGAGCCGATGCACCGCTTGGGCGGCACCATGGTGGCCCACCGGGACAACGTGCAGGGCTCGTTCAGCTATCGGGCGGTCGGCGGCGACGACGACACAATGCTGTGGCACAATCTGGCGGTGATCGAGCCGCCGCGCTGCGAATCGGTCCGCGTCACGCTCCTGCCCCCCGCCTACACCGGCTGGCCGAAGGAAACCTCCACCGGCCCGATCGCCGCGCTCGCCGGCACGCGAATGGAGTTTCACGGCACAGTGAGCAAGCCACTGCGCGAAGCCGCGTTCCGGTTTGATGGCGGCAGCGGCGGCGGATCCGGCGGTGGCGGAGTAGGAGGCAAATCGGATGGCGCGAATGGGGGCGGCACGCGCGTCGTCGCCCAGCTTTCGGCCGACGGGCGGAGCTTCGATCTCTCCACCACGGCGGACGGCAAACCGCTGCTAGTTAAGGAATCGGGCAACTATTGGTTCGAGTTGTACGACCGCGAAGGGATCGCCGGCGGCGCGGACGAGCGGTGGCCGCTGCGTGCGGTGGCCGACGATCCTCCCACGGTGAGCATCGAAAAACCCACCACGGATCAATACCTCACGCCCGAGGCGTCGCTCTCGCTGCGCGTGCTGGCCAAAGACCGGCTGGCGATTCGCCAGGTGGCTCTGCGCTATTCGCGCAGCGACCGCAGCGCCGAAGGAGACCACGAGATTCCGCTGTACACCGGCCCGGAAAAAATGGCAACGACCGACCGCACCGGCTTGGCCATCGCCGACGGCGAAGGGGAGCGCCGCCAGTTGGATTATGCCTGGAAGCTGGCGGACTTGAAGCTGCCCCCTGGGACGCAGCTTACGGTGCAGGCCACGGCGACTGACTATCAACCGGCCACCGGACAAAGCCCGGCCCTGCGCGTCTTTATCATCACGCCGCGCGAGTTGGAAGAGCGGCTGACGCGGGAGCAGACGGCGATCCTCGGCTCGCTCAGCCGGGCGCTGAAGATGCAGCGCGAGGCCCGCTCCAAGGCGACGCAACTCGATATTCAACTGAAGACGGTCGGCCGGCTCGACCCGCGCGACGTCGACCAATTGCAAGGGCTCGAACTGGCGCAGCGCGACGTGCGGCGCGAACTCAGCGGGGCCAACAACGGCGTCCGCACGCAGATCAACTCGCTGCTGGACAAGCTTCGCGACAATCAAGTCGGCAGCCCGGCGATGGCCCGCCGCATGGCGGAACTCGGCGCGCTGGTCGACCGGCTCGAAGGGCAGGAATTGCCGAACATCGACAGCGAACTGACCGCCGCCGCCAAATCGGCCCAGGCGGAACTTGAGCAAACACAGTCCGAGCCCGGCGCCAACGATCCCGCTCCCGCGAACCAGAAGAACTCACCCGCCGGAGCGACCGACACCGATGGCAAGCAGTCTCCCCCGTCCGGCAAGTCGGACGGCACTAAATCGTCAATGAACAAGGGTGCGGAAAATAAAGGTGCCGAAAATAAGACCACTGAGAACTCGGGTATAGCGAGCCAATCGCCCGATAACCAAGCGCCACAGAACACGTCGCCCGAAAAACAGACCGCCTCCCCAGATGAAAAACCCTCGATCCCGCCAGAATCCAAAACACCCGAACAAAACATCCACCATCCACCATCCTCCATCCCACATCCGAAGTCCGCCGCCGCAGCCCCCCTTGCCCAGGCGGCCCGCCAGCAGGATCAAGTGATCGACGCGCTCGATGGAGCATTGACCGATCTCGAGCGCTGGGACCGCTTCCGCGGCTTCGGCCGCGCGTTGGGCGAGATGCAGCGCCAGCAGCAAGAGTTGCAAAAGCAGGGCGAAGCGATGCTCGCCAAAACGGTCGGCCGCAACCTCAAGGACCTCTCGCCGCAGGAGCAGGCCGATCTGAAAAAGCTCTCGGAGAAGCAAGCAGAACTGGCCCGCAGCTTCGACAAGGCCCAACAGGGGATGCAGCAGGCCCGCCGCCAATTGGACCAGACGGATCCCGTCGTCGCCCAATCGCTCGACGACGCTTTGCAGCGGGCCCAGGAGTCGGGCGTGGCCGAGCAACTCCGCTCCGCGGGCGAGAACGTCGGCCAAAATCAAATGTCGGCGGCTCAGCGGCAGCAGCAAAACGCCGCCCGCGGCCTGGAGGAAATGACCGACATCCTGGCCAACCGCCGCGAACAGGAGCTGTCGCGCTTGGTGCAAAAGTTCCGCCAGGCGGAAGCCAAGCTGGCCGAGCTGCGGAAGCAGCAGTCGGCGCTGCGCAAGAAAGCCAAAGCGGCTGACAAGATCGCATCTCCCGAAGAACGCAAGCGCGAATTGCAGCGACTGGCCCGCGAGCAGCAGCAGCTTCAACAAGAAGCGGGCCGCCTGGCGCGGCAACTACAGCGGCTCGATGCCCGCGCGGCGGCCGACAAGATGGCCGGCGCCGGCTCGAAGATGAGTTCCGCCGGCCAGGCGGGCGAGTCGGGCAACACGCAAAAATCCGACGACGACGCGGCGGAGGCCGAGAAAGACCTGGAAGAAGCGCAGCAACAGTTGGCCCAGGAGCGCCGCCAGGCGGAACTCGATCTGGCCGACGAGGAACTCGTGCGGCTCAAGGATCAACTCAAGGCGCTCCGCGACCATCAGCAGACGCTGCTGACGGAAACGAAGCGGCTCGAGCAGCTACGCGTCCGGCAAGAGCAGCTCACGCGCGGCCAGCAGGCCAGCGTCTCGGACCTGTCGCGGCAGCAGGCCGGTCTGGCAGGCGACACGAACCAGATGGCCCGCAAGCTGTCGGTGGCCGAAGGTTTCGCCCTGGCGTTGGACCGCACCACCGCCGACATGAACCGGGCGGCCGACCGTTTGGCCAGGCTCGATACGGGGCGCGAGCCGCAGCGGGCCCAGCAACGGGCGTTCGATCGAATGAACGTGATTCAAAAGGCCCTGGAACTCGACAAGCCCGACAAAGACAAGGATATGGAAGAAGAGGGCAATGGCGGCCAAGGGGCAGGCCAGCAGCCCCCGCCCCAGCAGCAAAGCGGCGACGGCATCCACACGCTTTCGGAATTGAAGCTGCTGCGGCTGATGCAGGAAGACGTGCGCTCGCGGACCGACGCGGTCAATGAGCACAAAACGGCCGGCGGCCCGTTGTCCGACGCCGATCTCCGCGAGTTGGGCGAGCTGGCCGAAGAGCAAGGCCGGCTGGCCGACCTGATATTCAAGCTCAAATCGGCCCCCGTCCCGGCCCCGGAAGAAAACCCCGACAAGCTCCCCGGCGGCAAGGGGGCGGAGACCGACGAGGAAGATAAGGACAAAGGCCAGGAGAAGGATCACGCGAAAGAAGGCGACGGCGTTAAAGGCGGCAACAAAGATAAGGACAAGGACGGCGCAAATCCGGTGAAGCTCAAGCTCGACGATAATCCATGAACAACCAGCGGCCAGTTAGCCGCCGCTCCCCGAGCGGCGCGTCATCCAGCCCGCCACGCACGACACATTAAAATAACCACTGGTGAACCGCATGAAATGGCTGGCCGGATTCCACGGGGATAAACCCCGTGGCTCGACTTGTGCGTTTTCTTTGGCGCTGGCGGTGTTGATTGTTCTAGGCGGACGATTGGCCACCCGCGGTTACGCGGCGCCTCCCGACGTCGACCAGCGGCTGCTCAAGGATCTCGACGACGGGGCGGACGCCGCTCTCGACAAGATCAAACCGAAGCCTGCGGGCGACGCGGCGCCCTCCGCTCGGCGCCCCTCCATCACAAAGCCCGCGGCGAAATCGGCGGCGGCCAAACCGGTGAAAGAAACCTCGCCGAAGGACAACCCAGAGGCCCGCGACGAAAAGCTGCTCAAGAATCTCGACGGCTCGGACGAGCCCGAGGTGAAGCCGCTCGGCAAGAAGCCGGGGGACGACCTCGGCGGCGACGTCGATCCACTGACCCGCATCGGCACGAAAATGCGCACCGCCGAAACGCAGATTGACCGCGACAAGCTGTCCGACAAAACCACCCAACTGCAGGACGAGATCGTCAAGGACATCGACGAGCTGATCAAGCAGGTGCGCAAGAAAATGAAGAAGCAGCAACAGCAGGCCTCCAACTCGTCGTCGCAATCGCGCTCGTCGGCGTCGCAGCGGTCGAAGGTCAACCAGCCGCAGAAAACGTCGCAGTCGCAACCGAAGTCGGGCAATTCGGGCCAGGAGGAAAACAACAAGTCGGCCGCCGAAAGCTCCAAAGACGTCCGCAACGCCCGCCAGGTCCGCCCCAAGCTGGACGCCGCCGCCCTGACCGAGTTGATGAAGCAAGTCTGGGGAAACCTGCCCGAGAAGGACCGCGAGCAAATGCGGCAAGGCGCCGGCGAGCAGTTTCTGCCGCAATACGAAACGCTGATCGAGAAATACTTCCGGCGGCTGGCGGAAGAGGAGCCGGGGCAGCCGTGAAGCAAAATCCCAATCACCAAATTCCAATCTCCAATAAAAAACGTGCGCAGCACCTCCATTGGTTATTGGGATTTGGTCATTGGTCATTAATGAACTGACTTCAACTTTCCCACACTCATAAAACATGCCCACTCCCCTCCCTCGCCGCAAGTTCCTCGCCCAGGCCCTGGTCGGATCGCTCTCCGCCCTGGCCCTGCCGCGGCTGTTGCGTGGGCAGGATCCGGCGGCGCCCGCCCACGCCGCGGCGGCACCGGGCGGCGGCGACAAAGCTCGCGAAGCGGACGCCACCCGCGATCCGGAAAAAACGGCGGTCGAGTTGATGAACCCCGAGACCCTGCGGGCGATCGACGCGGGTTTGA
Organism: Planctomycetia bacterium; assembly: GCA_021413585.1. GTDB lineage: Bacteria > Planctomycetota > Planctomycetia > Pirellulales > UBA7805 > JAIOPX01. The sequence goes on along the minus strand of JAIOQB010000184.1, from coordinate 4,120 downwards.
AATTTCTCGCCGCGCGGCAGCAGGACGACGGCTCGTTCGGCGGCGCGGGTTACAGCCGCAGCGCGGCGGTGGTGGCGGTCGGCGGACTGGCCTTCATGGCGGGCGGCAGCACTCCCGGCCGCGGCCCTTACGGCCGCGAGGTGAACCGGGCCATCAAGTTCATCCTCGACAACACCGAGGAAAGCGGCTTCATCAACGTTCCGGGCGCCACCAGCCACGGCCCGATGTACGGCCACGGCTTCGCCACGTTGTTTTTGGCCGAAGCCTACGGCATGGCGCAAAGCCGCGAGGTCCGCCCCAAGCTGGCCAAGGCGGTCAAGCTGATCGTCAACACGCAAAATCGCGAAGGGGGCTGGCGCTACATGCCGCAGCCGGCCGACGCCGACATCTCCGTCACCGTCTGCCAGATCATGGCCCTGCGCGCGGCCCGCAACGCCGGCTTCTTCGTCCCCAACGACACGATCGACCGCTGCGTCGAGTACGTCAAGCGCTGCCAGAACGCCGACGGCGGCTTCCGCTACATGCTGCCGGGTGGGCCCAGCGCGTTCCCGCGCTCCGCGGCCGGCGTCGTCGCGCTGCAAAGCGCAGGGGACTACGATTCGGCGGAGGTGAAGCGGGGAATCAAATACCTGTACGACTTTGTCCCGCGCCTCGGACGGACGCACGAAAGCCATTACTTCTACGGTCACTACTACGCCACGCAGGCGATGTGGCACGCCGGCGGGCAATACTGGGCCGCCTGGTACCCGGCCGTGCGCGACGAGATGCTCGCCATGTTCCGCCCGCCAGGGTTCTGGATGGATTCCATCTGCCAGGAATACGGCACCGCCATGGCCTGCCTCGCCCTGCAAGTCCCCAATAATAGTTTGCCGATTTTTCAACGATGACTCTTACTTCATTTCGCACGGGGGCACGGAGGGAGGGAAGAATGACCAATCACCAAATTCCAATCTCCAATAAAACTGTTGCAGCACGACTATTGGAGATTGGAATTTGGTCATTGGTCATTGGCTTCTGCGCCTCTGCTCTGGCCGCCGGACCCGCTCACCCACCCGTGGTGGTGCCGCGCGAAGGGGCGGCGTATCCGGCCGCGCTGTTGCGCATCGATGCTGACGGCAAGGATGCGGCCGACGCGCAGGTGATGCTCGGGGTCGATGGCAAGTCGCGCACGCTGCCGCTCTCATCGCTCGTTCGCTTTGGCGCGCCGGCCGAGCCGGCCGCCGGGCCGCTGATGCTGACCGCCGACGGAAGTTGGATTGTGGTCGACACCACGCTCGAGCCGCTCGTCCTGCGGTCCGAGCAGATCGCCTGCGACACGCGCCACCTGGGCAGACTGGAACTGCCGCTCGACAAGCTCCGTGCTATCCTTTTCCATCGCCCCGCCGGCACGCTCGACGCAGATCTCTTGCTGCAGGAACTCACCCGCGGCGAAGGGCACAACGACCAGGTGCTGCTGGACAACGGAGACCGCGTGCTCGGCAGCCTCACCGCGCTCAATTCCGACAAGCTGCTACTGCAGTCCAACGGCCGCCCGATTGAGATCGATGCCCGCAACGTGGCGGCGGTGATCTTCAACCCCACGCTGCTCCACACGGCCGCCGCCACCGCGCCGCACCTGATGGTCGGGCTGGCCGACGGCACGCGGCTGGACTGCGCGCAAGCCGCCACCGATGGCACGAAGCTCAAGCTGAGCACCCGTTTTGACGGCGAGCTGAAAACGTCGCTCTCCAACATCGTCTGGCTGCAGCCGCTCGGCGGCGGCGTGCAGTACCTTTCAGACCTCGAGCCGGCCGGCTACCGCCAGTCGCCGTATCTCGATCTCAAATGGCCCTATCTGCGCGATCGCAACGTGCTAGGCGGCCAACTGCGGGCAGGCGGCCAGGCGTACCTCAAAGGCCTCGGCGTCCACAGCCCCGCCGCGCTGAGCTACACGCTCAAAAAGCCCTATCGCACCCTGGCCGCCGACGTGGCGCTCGACGATCTGACCGCCGGCCAGGGGAGCGTGGTGTACCGCGTCTACGTCGACACCGGCGACGGCAAGTGGCAAAAGCGATTCGACAGCGACATCATCCGCGGCGGCCAACCTCCGCGCCCCATCACCGTTGACCTCACCGGCGCCAAGCGCATCAGCCTGCTGGTGGACTACGCGGACCGGGGCGACGTGCTGGACCATGCGGATTGGCTCGACGCGCGGCTGGTGCCGTAGGTTTATTCACCACAGAGACGCGGAGGCACGGAGCGGGAAAGAAAGACCAGGTCCACATTTCGCCGAGGCGACATTTGGACATTCGTTGGTGTGGATCATCCTCATGCGGCAGTTTTCAAATCGATTGGCGCGCGTTAGGACTTTTGCGCATGCACTTGGCTGGAGCGACGTGCGCGAATGTCGACATACGTTTCCCAAAGACATCCAACCTCAATATCCCTACAAAACCTTGGTCTGGTTTGAAGTGGGCGAGTTTCCCGACTGCTTTCTTCAAATCAATCTGCGCGGCGGCTGGAAGGCGGCCGTGTATGCGGTCAAATATCGCATCTGCACCGGCTGGCATCCTTTTGTCCTGGGAAGGACGGAGAAGAGATTAACCAGAGAAGCAGAGCGCCTCAATGAATGGCTGGCGCTGGCGTGGTTTTCGTCCCCCGCAAAACGTCGCAAGTTCCGGCTGCTGCATCCTGAATGTGCGAACTACTCGTGGCCCAAGATACGCCGCGAGGGAGTGCCGATCCGTCAACGCTTCGAGGCATAAAGACGACCTCGCAACATGAACAACTTTAGATCGCACTATCGATCACTTTTTAAAGCCTTCGGATATCCGCTGACTCCACGTACAGCAATCCCGTCCAAACAGATTGCGAAGGCCGAGAAGCGGCTGGGCATGCGAGTTCCAAAAGCGCTTCGCGACTACTACCTGATTGCCGGACGAGAGCGGCGGTTTAATCAGCCCTATTGCCGCCTGCTTGCACCGAATAAGTGGTTTGTCGACAAGCAACATTTAATATTCATGGAAGAATATCAGAATGTTCTGTGGTGGGGCGTTTCGCTTCGGAATCCGAGATCCGACGATCCGCAGATTTCCCAAGGCCTAAACCTCGAACCCATTTCGTGGCATTCCGAACGCTGCAAATGTTCCGTGTTTTTGACCTTCATGCTGTGCTATCAGGGCATCAATGGCGGTTTCCCGTATTTGAACTCGGCCGATGCGCCCGATCAAACTAATTACCGCTTTGAGCGTCAGGGTTGGGCCGATCACGGAGAGGTAGGCGCAGTACGCGCGTACAGTCGCAAAAACCAGGTCGTATGCTTAATGCCGCCAGGAAATCTGCTGTTCATGCAGAAATTGCGCGTCGTGACCGGAGCCAAGACACAAAGACTCATCAAGTCGTTGGGCGATGAAATTGGCCTGACATGGGATTCTCCTACTACTCTTCCATGATTCCATGACCGACGCGCTGGAAACTCGCGAAGCAGCTCGCCCCAAACGCACGACTGCCTGGTGGTGCCTGGCAACATTGTTGGGTGCGTGCGCGGCGTTGTTTTTCTGCGACGCCACGGGGTCGATCCTATCCGGCATCCTGAACCGTACGGACGCAGCCGCGCCGCCGGGCGTGAAGACGCCCATTCCGGCCAGGTTGCCGCTGCACTGGCTGATGGTCCAGGAATGGCTCGTCTGCATCCATCCGTACGTGGCGGGCGTAATTCTGCCCCGCGCCATCCTGTTCCTCAGGGCCGCCGGCCTGACCATACTGCTCGCACTCGGAGCCTTCGTCGTGGCGAGAACTCGAAGCCCGACTCCCCGCCGTCTGACGACCCACGACCTGCTGCGGGTAGCAATCCTCACCTTGGTCGTTGCCGCCGTCACCGTTCTCGTAGTCGGCCGAGTATGAACGCTTTCATTCGGGCGCCTTCTGCCCCTGCGGGCCTGCGGCACGTCGGCAACTCGCCAAGTGCCACTGCTGGCCCACGACGGCGGGCCGCCCACCGTGGGTGCAATCACCCACGCTACGACTCGGCACCCACATTTCACCTACTCCGTGTCTCCGTGCCCTCCGTGGTGAAATTTCGTCTCGGACGGGTCATTAACAGGGGCGTTGAGTCCCGCGCGTCCACCGAATACCATGGAGT
>JAIOQB010000183.1 GCA_021413585.1 Planctomycetia bacterium | reverse complement strand
AGCGGCTCCGGCGTGAGCAGCGTGATCGGACCGGACAGCGAAAACTCCTGCCCCAGTCCGGCGTCGAACAGTAGCTTGATGCTGAAGATATTGCTCAGGTCGAGGCTGGCCAAGGCCGCGCCGAAGGCGGACGGATCAATCAACAGCGTCTGCGCGCCGGTGCTGGTCACGGCAACCGTGGCGCTGGCCGAATTGGCGGCGCCGTCGGTCAGCGTCACCGTCACGGGCAGCGTCGGCGCGGTGGCGGGCAAGGCCACCGAGACAAAGGGAATGGACACACCCATGAACGGCGCGATGTTCGCCGCCAGCCCTGCGCCGGCGTTGTTGTAGACCAGCGACATGGTGCTGGTCACACCCGAGCTGGTGAACTGCAGGTTGCCGGGGCTGCCGTTGAAAATTCTCGCGCGAGCCGTGGCCGCGCCGCCGGTTACGCTGACGGTGGTTTGGCGGGTGCCGCCGATCACCTGCGGCACGCCGCTTTCGGTGTTCACGTTGGATCCGACGCCCGTTTGCTGGATGTTGCGGAACGGGGAGGACGACGTGTGGAAGTTGTCCACCACGGTGTCAGCCCGGGCGGCGTCGGCGCCGATGTTAAGCACCGTAAACACGGCCGCCAACAGCCCCGCGGCGAAGTGATAAGAAACCGAACGGGTCCGTTGCTGGGTTTTGGAGGAAAGCATTAATGCAGCCTCAGGTTACGAAGATTCGGTCTGTAACAGTTGCCCTCGTGCAAGGACATTAAAGCAAGTGGCGTGCCATTCGGGAGAAAACGGCCAGAGAACGACCCACGGGGTTTGTCCGCGTGGAAAGAGGGCCGCCGCGCGTGAGCCGCAAGGCGCTAGCCGCGGGTAACACGAATCGCGTGGCAAACCGAGAGACCGGCGGCTAGCGACAAACCGCTGGGGAGGGACGCATGGAGATCCCGGCCAAGATGATACTTAGTACTCAAGCCTGACGCCTCAGTCCTCCGCCAATCCGCTCAGGCTGCGACCACAGCGCGACGACGGCGCCAGGCCCACAGGACCACTCCGGCCAGACCAATTCCGGCCAGAGCGAAGGTCGGCGGTTCGGGAGTTTGCAGAATCGGCGTGGCTTGGATATCGACATTCCCTTCGCTCACGAACGTCAAGGCCGCGACAAACGGTTGGCCGTCGGGGAGCCCGTCGATGCCCAGGATGCGGAAGTGATCCACGCCGGCGCCGCCGAAGTTGAATTGCACGCCCGCTTGCCAGTCAGTGGCCAGCAGCACCGGGTTGCCGCCGCTGAAGCCGTAGATGTCGTACAGATTGTCGCCGAAGCTGGGCAGCGTGACCGAGGCCACGAATGGGCCACTCAGCACGAGATAGTCGTAGCCGATTGCCGGAGGCGGATCGAGGAAAAATTGCTGCGCCGGATCGGTCACCTGGAGGTGGAACACGCCGTTGGCGTCGGGCACGAGTGGGTTATCCCACGAAGAGCCCGAGCCGGTCAGTTGTGCATTCCCCAAACCACCTTGATCGATGGCGGAAGCATCCGCGCTGGTCGAGCCGGCCGCGCCGGGGGCAACCGACGAGGTTGGCGTGGTGGAACTGGTCGTATTGCTGATCGCCGCGGCAATCAAGTCGGCCACTGGCGGCGTGACGATCGACGATGTCACGGCCAACGGGCCTTCACTGGCAGCCGGCGAGTTGTTCGCGCCCGCGCCGGGAGTCGCGGGCAAAGCATTGGACGCGGTCGAACTTGTCGAGCTGTTGCCAGCCGCGGAGGAACCCGAATTGCCCGCGCTGCTGGAATTACTTGCTGCTGAGCTGTTAGCGGCCGCCGCGCTATTCGATGGATTGCCACTTGAAGTCGTATTGTTCGCCGCGGAATTGCCGGACGAGGTATTGCCAGCAGTCGAGGTATTGCCAGAAGATGCTGTCGAGTTCGACTCGGTGCCGCTTGTCGACGCTTCGGAAGTGGTACCAGACCCCGTCGACGTGGAGGGATTCGCAGCCGACAGACTTCCACTGCCGCCGCCGTACCCACCTGCACCACCACCTGCACCGCCTCCACCTCCCAGGCCGTCATTCAGTTGGCCGCCTTGGACCGCGCCCAAACCGAGGCCCATGCCCCCGGCGCCGCCGGCCGATCCGCCGTTGAATCCCCCCTGCGCCGCGATGGCATTGACCGGCGCGATCCCCAGCCCCCCCGAGGAACCCGAACTGGTGCCATTCACATCACTGGCCGCATCGCCAACCAACGCAGGGCTAGCCGCCGCCACAGCGCCGGGCACCTCGATCTTGGCCGCGGTCAACTCGCTTTCCACCGCCGGACGAACCACTGTCGATTCGGTGACATCCGTGGTGGCAGTCGTCGTTGCCGTCGCATCGGGAACCATGCCCGCCCAGCGTCGACGCCGCGGTTCAGTCGTCGAAGAATCGACGGCCATCGCACTCAGGGCGGCCGCCGGATCGCTTTGGGACGTCACCGCATCCGCGCCACTCGCCTGCCGCACGGAGCCGGAAGGCGAGTTCGCGTGGCGATTCAGGAAGGCCGCTGCGGCCAGCACACCGAGTCCGATTACCAGGGCACAGATCAGGTATTTGGGCAACCGTTTCATGGTTCATCTTTTGGTTGGAGTAGGTTTCCGAAAATCGGGATCTCGCTTTAGCACTCGAACTAGCTCTACGCCATCGCGCGGCGGCGGCGCCAGCCAACCCAGCCCAAGCTCGCCAGGCCGATGCCGGCCAGGGCAAACGTGGACGGTTCCGGCGTGGACACCGTGGTGAAGGAGAACGTCTGGCTGAAGTCGCTGATGCTGGCGAAGGAGCCTTCCCTAACGCCGCCGTCCAGTGCGATATCCTTGGCGATGTGCGCCACCTTGACCGGATAAGCAAACTCCTTATGGTCCACGGTGTCGCCGGGCCCGGCGTTGCCTCCGACGATCACCAGCTTGTCGGCCAGCAGAGCGTCACCGTTGTTGGGATCGGTAACCGTCTCGATGATGTCGGCCACGCCGTCGTTGCGGTGACCGGCGGTGAAGCGGAGCGTGTTGTCCGTGAGGAATCCATCGCCGACATACTCCACGTCGAACGTGAACCGGGTGTCGAGGCTCTGGCCGGAAAAGACCGTCCACTTCGCGGACTGAAACAACAGCCCCAGCTCGCCCACCGGAGGGGCCGGATCGATGACCACTGAAATATCGCTGGCCGCGACGGGCGATTTCCCGCCGAATCCGACCGAACTGTAGCTGGCGAAATTGAAGAACCGCAGTTCGCCGAATGTCAACTCGTCGCCGGAAAGCAGATCGCTCAACAGCGCCGCGTGGCTTTGGCCGACGGCTGAGCACGCAATCACCACTGCCATGATCGGCAGCAGCAGCATTTTGAAAATCTTCATAGTTGTCGATCCCTTCGTGCAATAATGTTGACTCGATGTCTCAAGCAGTTGTTGTTTTCGATTGCCGCGGCGCGATTTCCGCCATCCGAAGAATCCCAGCCCCACCAGGCCCATGCCCGCCAGCGCCAGCGTTGACGGCTCGGGTACGCCCGGCACGGTTTCCAGGCTGATCAGCGAAACGGTGAAGTCGTCGTTGTTCTGTCCGACGAACGTGAACTTGAGGTTCAAAGGGCCGCTGAAATTGATTCCGGCAAACGCCAGATTGTTCAGGCCAAACTCCAGCGGTATTTCTGGATCGCCCAGGCCGATCGGCGTGCCAAATGCCTGGCTGAGCGTCCGCACGATTGAACCGTCGTCGATCGTGAGCGAAACGAGCAATTGATTGACCGCCGTACCTTTGTCGTACTGCGACATAGCCACGATGACCTTGCCCTGATCGGCGCCAGCGGGCAGCGGCGACACGTATTCCAAATTGGCGGTGGCCGTCACGCCGGTGCCGGTGTCGAAGTCGAGTTCATCGCCGCCGGGTGGTATGTCGATTGCGGCGATGATCGATAGCTGCTGCAGGTCGTACGTGTCCGCCGTCAACGTGGAGACGCGCGTGCCGCCGATCACATGGGCCGTGCTTAAGCCCGTCTCCGTGAACTGGCCGTTGACCGGCGCCGGGTTGGCGAGCATCCGGTAGGTCAGGTCCAAGCCTTGCAGATCGTCCAAGGCCGGATTGAGATTGCCCGGGGCGCCGGCGTCGTTTTTCGTCGACCACGGATCCGGCGCGCCGCGCACGGTGAAGTCGTCGATGATGGTGGTCGTGGCGGTCGCCAAGCTCGCGCTCAAGAGCGCAGCCCCAAGCGCCAAACTGGTGACTGCACACTTCAATCCACGCCAGCGCCACGCTGATCGTGGCGGTGCCGGCCGCGGCTGGGACGCCGCGTGGAAGTTATTCGGATGTGGTTCGTTCAGCGTCATGGGTCTTGTCCTGCAGAAGGTGATGAGGGAAGCGGTCGAGCCAGACTGCATCCGTGTACGGTGATGGGTCGACAAACTTCCGTGCGCACGCGGCGCGACTCGACCCGTTGATTTCGGTGCTTGTCCAAGGTGGTTGCCGCATCGTTGTTCTTCGCCAACTCAAAGGGGGCTTACGCAAAAGTGGGCCTATGCCAAGGTGGAATGACGTTCTCTGGTTCGCATTCACAACAACTCACAACGACTCCGTCTGCTTCTGTGCGACTTCGTTTCTTGGCTGGGAGCAGCAGCGGCCGGGGCGCGCAACTGCGCCTGGTGCCTCAACCTGCAGTCCCGCTGATCTCCATCAACTACCAACTCCAGCGCTGCGTGCGGCTGCGGTGAAAACTGCCTGCCTTGCGGGCGTTGCGGCGATTCCAACTGCGGGCGTACTTGAACTTGGGCCGGGCTGCGTGTCGCGGACTGCAGGCGCGAGGTGGCGACTTGACCACCGCCGACCACGTCTGGCCGCTCGGTTTTCGTTTACTACCGCGCATGACGTTCTCCTTTTCGCAAATTCCCTGGTCGAACATCGTGGCCGGACACCTACTGCGTGTTCTTCATCGCGCGTTCGAGGCTGTGTCACGATTCTGCAGTCAAGCCGCCTGGCGTCGCGAACGAGCCGCTCGCCGAGCAAAAGGAATCAGCCATCGTTAGTTCGCCTGTGGTACCTTCTCACTTCTCACGCCACCGACGTCCCCGGCAGACGGTGTCGCCGGGGTGTCACTCGCATGTGTGCCGTGAGGCGCATGTTTTCAATTCATTCGCTCTACTCACCTCGTGGATCTTGTGTCGTGGAGGTCGTGATTCGGTCCGTCGCCGTGGCGATGCATCGTCGTTCAGGTGGTTCATCGTGGTGGTCGTTCATGGTCGGAGGCTCGGCTTTGCGATGTCATGCTTGTGCCTGGTTGGCCGAGTCACGGCGCGCGGGCCATGGCTTCGCGTTCACCATCGCGCTATCGGCGTTGCCAATTCATCGAGGACTAGTCTTCCTCTTGCGCTAACGGCTTCACGTTGCGCTATCGGCTTCACGCTGCCGCCCGTGGTTGGAAATCACGTTCGTCGCAGTCGCTCAGCCAACCTCTCATTTCGTCTCGCCTGCTTTTCACGGATACGCCGCAATTCGCTCAGACGAACGCCGCGACATGGCTTAGTCGATCATTTCGTTCATATCCTTAATGACTGCCGCTGGTGTTCAGTCCGCCAAGTTGGCCGCGCGCCGGCGGCTGGCCCGTGCTCCCACGTCACCAGTTCCAGCGCGTCTTGGCGCGCCGATGGATTCCGTTGAAATGGGTGGTTGGCCGATTTTTGCGACTGCTTGAGTAGGTGAACTGCGCCCGCCCTTCGTGCCGGCCGCTGCTGGCACGCGGGCGATTGACCGCGGCATCCCGCTCGTCGCCAAATTCGCCGTCGCTCTCGTGGTCATCGTTGCGCATGGATCGCTCCCATCTCCACAGCCGGCCTGGCATGTGCAAAGTTGTGTGGGGCTGGCTCACTTTGGCTTTCACGCCTACACATACGCGCGCCTCAGTGGTCGAACAGTTCTTCGATTCGTCACGTAAAGGCCCATCAGGCCCGCCGGCACCAGCGCCCCTAGGGCCCCGATCACCAGCAGCATCGACGCCGACCTGGGGGCCGAATCCGGTTCCTGCGCCGCGTCACCGTCACGCTCGGCCGGCGTTGTGCTCGATACCGCGGCAGTCGTTGAACTCGCTGCGCTGTCTCGATTGGTTGTGACACCCTGGTTTAATGGCGCGACCTGGATCGCCTGATCGCTGACCGCCAGCCCGCCGACCGGCGCAGCGCCGCCGGCAAACCGATCAAGCGATTGGTCAGTCAGCGGCGTGAAGATGAAATCCAAGCCCGCGCGCCCCGAGCTGCCGTCGGAGCCACGCTGCAGTTCGATCGCCAGCGGGCTGTCGGGCTCAAAATTGCTGGGCTCGATACAGTCGCCAGGTGCGAACGTACCGCTGCCGGCTTCCGACATGCTGCTCGCCCCCACCAGCTCCGTCGGAGATTGGGTCGACGTCGGCCGACGCTCAAGCTCTGCGCCACTCGCCGCTTCCACGGGCGCATAGGCCAGCCCAATGTCGCTCAGGTCCTGCCGCGAGTCGCCGTGACACAGCGCGGCCGCGTCGGAAAGAGCCTGAGTAGAAAGTGCCTGACCTGAAGACGGATTGTCCTGACGGCCTGACTGCACCGGGCTCGCCAATCTCACCGCGGCACTGCGGGCCGCCATCGCGGCGCGTAACGAGGTGGCGTGACGAACAGGCGCTGCCACGGCCACGCTGCCCAGCACGTTGCCGGCAATCAACCCGGCGGCAGTTATCATCAGCAAGCATTCCATGCGACGTCTCATCGGTTCCTCCGGATCGGGGCCCCTTGGCCGGCTGGCACGCGCTGATCCAACAACGACCGCTCGCGAACGTCAATCAGCAGTCGGTGGTAAAACAGGCGATTCATATTGCTGATAACGAATTGCAACGACTCTGTGGCTGTATTCATCGCGACGCACTCGCGCTCGCTCTCTGTTCACGCTCTCTTCTCAGGCACTCGATTCGATTCAAACGCACGCTCTTCAACGATCGCTGCGACGCACGACTTTCGCGGCGCGGTGCTTTTTCGCGCGCAGGCAACAAAGTCGTCGAATCGGCTTCGGATCGAATCGTGTCGTGTCGAATCTGGTATGTGGGCCGCGGTTTCGCGGCGCCGATCACCAGGTCCAACGGGTTTGTCGGCGGCGATGGATGCCGCTGAAATGCGTGGTGCGGCGCGCCTTGCGGCTGCGCGAATAGCTGAATTGTTGGGGGCGAGCCTCAGGCCGCGCGCTGCTGGAGCGGGGCCGATTCGCCGCGGTTTCAAACTCTTCGGAATCTTCGAGATACCGGTCGTCGCTGGGGCGCATGAGTGACTCCTTTTCTTGGTTGGTCCGTGGTCAGTTGTCCGTTGTCCGTTGTTTGAGATCTGCTTTTCTGCTCAAAACTCACTGCTCAAACGCTGCCGCCGGGGAAGTACGCTTGCTGGCGGGCCGAGCCCATGCGTCGCCGCGCGATCTGGCTGGCTTCTTCAAACAGGCTCGAAAGGTCGCTGTCGTCCACTACGCCCGGCAGATAGAGCCAAGCGCCCAGTTGACGGGCCCAGATTTCCTCGATGGCGTTGCTGGAGTTGCCGCACAGCACCAGCAGCACGTCCTTCTGGCGGCCCAACCGCTCGCACAGGGCCTTCATCGACGGCGGCGCGGCGCCGCTGGCCGATTCCAAATCGACCACCACCATCTGCCGTGGCTCAATCACCACCATCCGTTGGGCTTGCACGGCGTCGTCGCAACCGACAACCTCCCAGCCCGCGTTGCTGGCCGCGGCCATCAACAGCGCCTTGCGTTCTTCATTAAGCCCCGCCACCAGACATGCGGGCGCACTGCCTGGCATGGCTTGCCGGCGCGCTGCCGCCTGTCTCGAATCGATCGACGATCCGCCTGACACTCCGTGAGCCGAATGGCTTCTCTCTGAGTCCAACATGTATTGCTCTCCTTCGCCGAACGGCGATCTGGATTCGCATAACCGCGAGCATCAGCGAATGGATGCTGTAGCGGCGTGGCTTGCCTGCCGGGCTAAGAAGCAAGGCACGTCGCGTGCCGCGCGGGCATCAGCCAGCACCGCGCGCAGCGCAACACCATGCAGCACAAAGAGCAAAAAAATTCTCGCGCGCCGCGCAGTGCGCCAACGACGCCGCGCGATTCCGAAATGGCTCTACCGATTTGGAATAGCCGACTGTCCACCCTGGCCGACCAAAACGGTTGAGCGCCCATTTGGACTAGCCATTTCGGGGGCTGGCTTGAGGCTTGAAGGTAGAGGCTAGAGCTTTGACCGTCGTAGCTCACTGCTCACTGCCGACAGCCGAAAGCTGACAGCCCCTTCGCCCCCTGTGCGGAACCGCCCAGGTCGAGGTTTATTGCCGGGCGACGCGGCCCCCCCTCGCAGTTGCACTCTTCGCAGGCTGCCGGTAGACTGAATTGCACCTGCCTTGGTTGGGGTTTTGCTCCACGGTTTTGCTGCACGTTGCAAACCGATCCCCTGACTCCAGCCCCGTCCCCGGGAGCCGGCGGCCATGCCGCGAACAGCCCTGCTAGCATTGATCGCCGTCTGCGGCGGACTGGGTCTCGCCTCTGGCGGATTGGGTTTCGCCACGGCTTGGGCGGCAGAGCCGGCCTCGCCAACTGCGGCAGCCAGCGCTGCCAATCCGCCAGCGCAGGGCTCGGCCGTCGCCAGCACCGCGCCGCCGAACACATCTCCCGCCGCCGCGCAAAAGATTGACTTCGTGCGCGACGTCCAGCCGCTGCTCAAGCAACATTGCTACGAGTGCCATGCCGGCAAAAAGCACGAGGGAGGGCTGCAATGGGATCAGCGAGCCAGCGTCCTCAAAGGGGGAGATTCCGGCAAACCGGTGCTCGTCGCCGGCGATCCAGAGAAGAGCCTCGTCGTCCGGCTCGTTCGCCGCGTTGGTGATGACGCGATGCCGCCCGACGGCGAGGGGACGCCCGTCCCCGCTGCCGGCGTGGCCATCCTCACGCGCTGGATCGCGGAAGGGGCCCAATGGCCCGACGCGGCTGCCGGCGAGCCGCTGAAGCCAAAACATTGGGCGTTCATTCCGCCAGTTCGTCCCGCGCTGCCTATCGTCAAGCAAGCCGATTGGCCGCGCGATCCCATGGACAAGTTCGTGCTAGCCCGCCTGGAGAAGGAAGGCTTGCGACCTTCGCCCGAGGCTGACCGCTACACGCTAGCGCGCCGCGTCTATCTGGACTTGATCGGCATCCCACCAACGCCGGCGGAGGTCGACGCGTTTGTCCACGATAGCCGACCCGACGCCTACGAGCGGCTAGTCGATCAGTTGCTCGCTTCGCCCCACTACGGCGAGCGCTGGGCCCGCATGTGGCTCGACCTGGCCCGCTACGCCGACACGCAGGGTTATGAAAAGGACAATCGGCGCACGATCTGGCGGTATCGCGATTGGGTGATCGACGCGTTCAACCGCGACCTGCCGTACGACCGGTTCACCATCGAGCAGATCGCCGGCGACCTGCTGCCGAGCGCCACGATGGAACAGATGATCGCCACCGCCTTCCATCGCAACACGATGACCAACACGGAAGGGGGAACCGACGATGAAGAGTTCCGCACCGCCGCGGTGGTCGATCGCACGAACACCACCGGCCAGGTGTGGATGGGCCTGACCGTCGGTTGCGCCCAATGCCACAGCCACAAGTACGACCCCATCACCCAGCGCGATTACTACCGCCTGTTTGCCATGCTCAACCAGACGGAAGACAGCGACAAAGACGACGAACGCCCAACGCTCCCCACCCCGTTGGGCGATTCCTCCCCGGAAGTGGCGAAGCTCAACGCCGACATCGTGGCCGAGCAATTAAAGCTCACGCAGGACACGCCGCAAATTCGCGCCGGCCAGACGGCCTGGGAAAAACACCTGCTGGAACTCAGCGACAAGGCAGCGCCGGAGTTTGGCCCCTGGCACGTCATCGGCCCCTTTCCCGCCGCCAACCTGACCGCCGCGCACACCACGGCGTTTCCGCCGGAACAAAAGATCGACCTCAAGGCCAACTATGAAAAAGGAAAGTTGAAGTGGATTTCGCGCCCTGAATGGAAGGATGCTCAATCGCAACTTCTCAGCAAGGCTTCTGGCGCGTGGTATCTCACGCGGACGATCGAAGCCCCCAGTGCGATGCTGATTCAGCTATCGCTCGGCAGTGGCCACGGCATCAAGCTGGCGGTCAACAACCAGTTGCTGCTGGATCATCAAATCGTCCGCCCGGCAGCGCCGAATCAGGAATACGTTACCGCCCGCCTACAGCCGGGCACGAACGTGCTGCTCATGAAGATCAGCCACTCCGGCAACGACGAGGCGGAGTTCTTCTTCCGCGCGGATCAAACAGGGCTTCCCCCGGAGCTATCGGCCGCGATCCGCATCGCCCCCGAGCGACGCACCACGCGGCAGAATCGCGAATTAGCCCGCTACTATCGCCAGGTGGCCCCTGAACTGGAGCCCGTGCAACTGCGGATCGCGCAGCTAATGCAGGAGAAGGCGACGTTTCTGGCGGCACATGCCCCGACGACGCCGATCATGCGTGAACTGCCCCCAGACAAGCAGCGCAAAACGAACGTCTTGATTCGCGGCAACTTCCTTAGCAAAGGGGCCGAAGTGCAGCCGGGCGTCCCCGAGGCGTTTCCGCCGTTGCCGTCCGGCGCGCCGGCCAATCGGCTTGGCTTGGCGATGTGGCTGGTGGCGCGCGACAATCCGCTCACGGCCCGCGTGCTTGTCAACCGGTTTTGGGAACAACTGTTTGGCACCGGGTTGGTGATGACAGCCGAGAACTTTGGCACGCAAGGGACGCTCCCTTCGCATCCCGAGCTGCTCGATTACATGGCGGTCGAGACAATGGACCAGGGTTGGTCCATGAAAAAACTGCTGCGGCGGCTGGTGTTGTCCGCCACGTATCGGCAATCGTCGCGCGTCACGCCGGAACTGCTGTCGCGCGACCGCGACAATCGGCTGCTCGCCCGCGGGCCGCGATTCCGCCTGGAGGCCGAGATGGTGCGCGATCAAGCGTTGGCGGCCAGCGGGTTGCTCAGCGGCAAGATGTTCGGCGCCAGCGTGATGCCGCCGCAGCCCGAGGGGGTGTGGCAGGTGGTGTACAACAACAACGAGCGCTGGCAAACCAGCGCGGGTGAAGATCGTTATCGCCGCGGCCTGTATACGTTCTGGCGGCGGACGAGCCCCTATCCATCGATGATGGCGTTCGATGCGGTAAGCCGCGAAGTCTGCACGGTGCGCCGCATCCGCACGAACACGCCGCTGGCGGCGCTGGTGACGCTCAACGACCCGGTGTACATCGAATCGGCCCAGGCGCTGGCTCGGATGGCGATCCGCGACGGCGGTTCGACGCCGGCTGACCGCGTCACCTTCGCGTTCCGCCGCTGCCTGGTCCGCCCACCGCGGCCGGAAGAAGTGAAGCGCCTGGTCGATCTTTATCAAACTCAGCTGCAACAATACCGTACTGATATCGAAGCCGCCAAGAAGCTGATTGCCAACGGCGGCGCTTTGCCCCCGGGCACCGACGCCGCGGAAATGGCCGCTTGGACCGTGGTCGGCAACGTGATCATGAACCTGGATGAAATGCTCTCGAAGACGTAAACGCTATAATCATGTAGACAGGTTAGCCGCCACTGCCCCAGCGGCGCGAAAGAGAGCCCGACCATGAACCATCGCCTCGCTCAACTGCAGCACGCCACGCGTCGGCATTTCCTACAGCAAAGCATCGGCGGCGTCGGAGCGATGGCTTTGGCAGCGCTGCTGGAGCAGGGGGGCAACCCGCGCATGGCCCGCGCAGATCAATTGGCGCCACACGCCGCAGCCAACCCGCAAACGCCGCGCCCGCCGCACTATCCCGCGCGGGCTAAGCACGTCATCTATCTGCACATGGCCGGCTCGCCGCCGCAGCAAGATCTGTTTGACTACAAGCCCAAGCTGGCCGAGCTGAACAACAAGGACTGCCCTGAAAAATATCTCAAGGGGGAGCGGTTCGCGTTCATCAAGGGGAAGCCGCAATTGCTCGGCTCGCCGCACAAGTTCGCCCAGCACGGTCAGAGCGGCCAGTGGATGTCAAGCATGCTGCCGCATCTGTCCACGGTGGCCGACGATCTGTGCGTCATTCGTTCGATGCACACCGACCAGTTCAACCACGCCCCGGGGCAACTGCTGCTGCACACCGGCGCCGCCCAGTTCGGCAAGCCGTCGATCGGCTCGTGGGTGACCTACGGCCTGGGAAGCGAGAATCAGGATCTGCCCGGTTTCGTCGTGCTCGTCTCCGGCGACAAAACGCCCGACGCCGGCAAGAGCGTATGGGGGAGCGGCTATCTCCCCAGCGTGTTTCAGGGAGTGCAGTGCCGCACGACCGGCGACCCGGTACTATACGTCACCGATCCGCCCGGCATGGACCGCCACGTCCGGCGGCAAAGCCTCGATGCGCTGCGCGACTTGAACGAAATGCAGCTTTCCGATTTCGGCGATCCGGAAACGGTCACCCGCATCGCACAGTATGAACTGGCGTATCGGATGCAGGTCTCCGTGCCGCAGGTGATGGACATCTCAAAGGAAGACGCCCGCACGCACGCGATGTACGGTTCGGAGCCGGGCAAGACGTCGTTCGCCAACAACTGCCTGCTCGCCCGGCGGCTGGTGGAGCAGGGGGTGCGGTACGTGCAGTTATTCGACTGGGGCTGGGACGTGCACGGCGAAAGCGCCGCCACCGACCTGCTGCACGCGCTACCCAACAAATGCAAGCAGACGGATCAGCCGATCACCGCGCTGATTAAAGACCTCAAGCAGCGCGGGCTGCTGGAAGACACGCTGATCTGCTGGAGCGGCGAGTTCGGCCGCACGCCGATGAACGAGAAGCGCAACAACTCGAAGTTCCTGGGTCGCGACCATCACCCTCACGCCTTCACGGTCTGGATGGCGGGCGGCGGCGTCAAGGCGGGATTATCCTACGGCGCCACCGACGAGCTGGGCTACCACGCCACTGAAGACCGGATGCACGTGCATGATCTGCAAGCCACCATCCTGCACATCATGGGCCTCGACCCCTTCAAGTTCGGCTACGCCTATCAAGGGCTGAACCAACGGCTGATCGGGCCCACCAGCGAGCCGAAGTTGCATCCGAAGATGCTGGGGTAGGGTTCGTGAGCGGGGCGTCATAGGTCGCTAAGGTGCCAGCAACTTAAAGTGACGATTTCTTGTCGAACTTTTCTTTGCTCAAGCTGAGCAAAATACTCAGAGTCTTCAACATCTCCATTTCTCTAAGTCCTTTTGCTAAAGGACTTTTGACGAATCGCACCCTCTTGCCACCCCCCAAAGCATTGACACTCTTTGTGGGGGGTCATACAACTACCCCAGTGGGCGCAACAGAGTGCCGCAAGTCTTCATCATTGTCCATGGAATGGTGCAGTAATGCTCGACTTCCTGTCTCATTTCCCGGAAGGAAAAGCGAGCTACGGCGATAAGCCTAAAGACGCCATTGGTGTTCTTACTGCGTTTCTCGCATTCATCGCCACACAGAGCGGAGCGCTTACTGTAGCGGACAACTTCAGCATGTCGCGCTGGTTGGGAGTATCGATCTACGTCGTCCTGAGTGTTACAGCGATGTGTTTCGTTGCCGGGCTGCTGCGCTTGCGAGAGCCAGGCCACCGAAACCATTACTACTATGACCTTGGCACAATTGTCTACGGGAAGTTTATCCTATTGGTCTCATTGATTGCGACAATCGCCTTTGCGGTTGCATACTGGTACGGACTTTTCGCGCCGAATCGAGAAAGGTTTGCGGACAAGACGATTCCGCTTGAAGTTCCAATTGTCCTCAATAGGCATGTCATGAAAAGTACCGCACTTGTTTCCGATGTCGTCAATGCAGACGATGCACGAACTCTTCTGCGATTCGCACAAGCGATGACGTCGGGACTCAGCAATGGCAAACACAACGACAAGCGCGGCGACGGGCCAAATGTGTATGTCACCTGGTCGGCAGTCTTTAAAAAAGACTATGACGACTTTAGTTGTGAAATCCCGAAATCATTGGCAAATTCCAGCGACTGCTTGCCGTTTCTATATTCAACGTACCGAACCCATGTCGGCACGACGCAAATCGCGCTGCGCCCCATTTGGTTTCAAATTTCGCAGAAAACAGACAATGCTCTCAACATCTTGCAAGTCAGTTCGGTGCATCGCGGAGATCGAATTGTACTCGTCTTTTGGTCGCAGAAAGGGCCGCCAGCCGGCGAGAAGTACGAATTGGCGCTGAAATGAATGGCGACTTCAAGGTTCGTGTTTCGTAACAACCCAACAGATTTTACTAGCACGGGGAGATTTAACATGAGATCGAGCATTGTGGGTATTGCCGCCGCATGTCTATGCCTGGTGTTGATTAATGGCGCGCGCGGGGCCGGCCCGGTGACTATTTCCGGGACAGTAAGAGATCTCGACGCAAAGCTGCTTGATACTGCCGAGTTGAACCGAATTCGCGATCTTGACAAGCTCAGCACCTTCTCCAAAGCGGAGTATCAGAGCCAATTCGAAGTCGTTGCAACAGCTCGCGGAAGACAAACTGGAGTGACAGGAAGTTTTGATCCGGACACCGCCACTTTTTCCATCACTTTGACGCCGGATCGCGATTTTGATCCAACAAATAACAGGGTGGACATCACATTGAGTTTTTTGAACGTCCTTAGCCCCGTCGTTCTAAATGGATTGGCGATTGAGAAACAATCTCTGGTAGTTTCGATGCCTCTGAATAAATGCGAGCCAGAAGCGTGCGAATCGTGCCGTCGTCCACGGTGCAGAAGACGTTAATCCGCACGCTACGCGCTGAGCGGCTGACGTGACCAACATCGAACGGCGTACAGCGGATTGTCCCTTCTTTGAGGCTCGCACGACGGTTGGGCCGGCGCTTTAGGAATGCCGAAAAGAAACCTCCTCACCCCACCCGACAAAAGAAGCACTTCAAATACTCATTCTCAGGGCACGCCACATTCACCGGATGATCCGGCGTGGCACCGCGTTGTTCTAAAATCTGAATCTCGCGGCGGGTTTTTTGCGCTACGCCGAAGAGCATCGAGAAGAAATCCTCGCGCGACACGCTCCCGGAGCAACTGCACGTGATCAGGATGCCTCCGGGTTCGAGCAGGTCGACGGCCAGGCGGTTGAGGCGGTGATAGGCCCGCAGGGCTTCGTCCAATCCCGTGCGTCCGCGGGCGAAGCGGGGGGGATCGAGCACCACCGCGCCGAACTTTTCGTCCGCGGCCACCATCTCTTGCAGGCGGGTGAAGCAATCGCCCGTTTCAAACCGCACGTTCGTCGCGCCGTTGAGCGCCGCGTTGACGCGGGCCAACTCGACGGCCCGTTCGCTGGTGTCGATCCCCAGCACGTCCGCCGCGCCTCCCAGCAGCGCCGCGTTGAGCGAGAAGCCGCCGGTGTAGCAGCAGACGTCGAGCACGCGGCGGCCGCTCATGTAGCGTGCCGCTTCGCGGCGATTCTCGCGCTGATCCAAATAGAAGCCGGTCTTCTGGCCGACGCCCCAGGGAATCGAATATTTTAGCCCATGCTCGACAATCGTCACCGCTTCGCTCGGCAGTTCGCCATGCCGCATCCCGGCGGCGACTTCGATTCCCTCCGTGCGCGTCAGCGCCGTGTCGGTCCGCACGAACACGCTCTGCGCGCCGCTGACTTCCACCAGCAGCGGCAACAGCGAGTCCAATCGCGAAGCCATCGAGAGCGACGTCGGCTGCACCACTAGATGCTCCGCATAACGATCGACCACCAGCCCGCTGAGCTGGTCCGCTTCGCTGAACACCAGCCGGGCGGCGCCGGCCGGATCGTCGTATCCGATTGCCCGCCGCAGCGCGACAGCCGCCGTGAGCCTTTCGCGCCACAGGGCGTCATCGAGTTGCACCTCCGGTTGCCAGGTGTAAAGCCGCACGCGAATCCGGCTGTGGCTGTTATAAATGCCGCGTGCGATCCACTGGCCCGTGTTGGAAACGAGATCGACCACCTCGCCGTCGGCCACCGTTGCCTCGCCCGCTCCGCCAACGACGCGGCCGATCGCCGTGTCGAGCACCCACGGATGTCGGCCCCAGAAAGGAGCGGCCTTGCGGGGCTTGAGAATCACCTGGGCGGTCGTGGCGGGGGCGAGTGGCATCGTAAACCTGGGCCTGTGTTTAGTTACTGTGGTTAGGAAAATGTGACAGGGAAAAATGAAAGATTTTTCGGCCTGGCGGGCACCTCAGACTATGTTATGGCACACCCGCGGTGGCTACGCTATGAGACCGCTTCCCGGGGACAGGGCGGAGTGATCGACAAAGACATAGCCCAACACCAGGAAAATTTTTGCTTTTGCGATACCCAGCGGTCCCACTCGGGGTTACAATACAGGTTAGATAGGGGCGAGTTGCTTTTGAAAGTTGCAACCGCAGTTATCTCCCACCCCAGAGTACTTCCCACCTAAAAGTTATTCCAACCCAGTAATTCTTTACGCTGTAGGTCTGATCCCCTCAGGCCGCTAAAGAGTTCCGCCTAGCCCAAGTTGCCGGTCGCTTTGTTCGCGGCCGCACTCACCTTGGCGCACCGCGCATAGTCGCGGCGCAAATTGGCGCGAGCTTTCTTAGCTGCCCGACAAACGTCATCCCGCAGTGGTTGTTAACGAGTGTGCCCCCCGGCTCGTTGTGATGCCGGTAATTTGTTTCTTTTTTTCACCCCGTGTAAAGGGATCCAGGCAATGAGACAGTTCGCAATGTGGACGCTGGCGGTGGTTTGCGTGTTTGGTCTGAGCCGCGTCGCCGGCGCCCAAGACCCCCCCAAGAAAGCGAAACCCACGCCGCAGCAGATTTTCGACAAGCTCGACACGAATCACGACGGCAAGCTCTCGCTGGAAGAATACAAGGCCAACCCGCGCGTGAAGAGCCCGGAAGAAGCCGAGAAGCGATTCGCCAAGTTCGACACCGACGGCGACAAGTCGGTCACGCTCGAAGAGTTCAAGGCGGGCATCGAGAAGCTGGCAAGCCACAAGAAGGAAGGCAAGAAAGAGAAGAAGAACTAGCCTGGGAACGCAGGCCACGCCTGCACCACGGCTGACATTGCCACACAGCATAGGCTGCAAGCCAAGTGGCTTGCCTCGATACAGTGGCCGGGGGCACTGCCGCGGGACGACCGTTCGCCAGAACGGCTCGTCCCGCGGATTTTTTATGCGCGCGAAGAACCATCGTAGCGTGGGTGCTTGCACCCACGATTTTCATTATCATATTGTGAATCGCTCCTACCAGCCGGCAGACGAGCCCTTCAATGCACCACCTCCGACTTCTGCTGGCAGGGCTCGTCATCACCGCCTGTTTCCGAGCAGATGGCACAGCCGCGGAACCCACCGCTGAGCCCCGCCCCATGCCCATCGTCGATCAATTGCCGCCGCGCCGCGAATTACCCAATCCGCTGGTGATGCTCGATGGCACGCCGGTCAAAACGCCGGACGATTGGAATCGCCTCCGCCGGCCGGAATTGAAGCGGCTGTTTCAGCACTATGTATATGGGTACGCCCCGCCGCCGCCGGAAGTGACGGCCCGGGTGACGAAGACCGTGCCAGACGCGTTGAATGGTCAGGCCAGCCTGTCCGAGGTCGAGATCACGCTGCACATTCCGGGCAGCGGCGAGCTGCCGCGCATCCTCCTGGCCCTGTTCGTGCCGCGGCGTTCGGGCGGACCATGGCCGCTGTTTTTGTTTCTCAATGAATGCGGCAACCAGTCGGTGGTGCCGGACGACGGCGTCACGCCCCACATTCCGACGCCGGGCGTCAAGCCGTGCGGCACTCGCGGCAGTCAGGCGGACTTTTGGTGCGTCGAGCAGATTGTGCGCCGCGGGTACGCGGTGGCTACGTTCTGCCAGAACGACATCGCACCCGACGTGCCCGGCTCGCCGCACGGCGTGGCAGCTCGCTATCCCGATCTGGCCACACCCGAGACGCGGTGGGGAACGCTAGCGGCCTGGGCATGGGGATTGTCGCGGGCCGTCGATTACTTGGAGAAGAATCCGCAGATCGATTCCAAACATATTGCGGTGATCGGACATTCGCGGCGCGGCAAGGCGGCGCTGCTTGCTGGTGCGATGGACGAACGGTTCTGGCTGGTGGTGCCGCACCAGTCGGGCACGGGGGGCAGCGCGCTTAGCCGCGACAACCACCAAGAGACCGTCGGCAAGATCACGCACGCGTTTCCGCAATGGTTCAACCGCGTCTTCCCGCAGTTCGCCGGCCGCGAGGATCGACTGCCGGTCGATCAACATCTGCTGGCCGCCCTCGTCGCGCCGCGCGCTCTGCTCGACACCGCCGGCACGCAGGACAAATGGTCGAGCTACGAAAGCAGCCTGCGAGGGTTGCACGCCGCCGACAAAGTGTACAAGCTGCTGGGAGCCAGCGGCCTCGTCGGCCCCGGCGTAGTCTCCGGCGGCGAGAAGTTCACCGCCGCGACGTGCGGCAACCTGGCCCAATACCGCCGCGACGCGCCGCATACGCTGAACAAGGAGTACTGGGAGGCGATCCTCAATTTCGCGGATCTGCAGCGGGGCCAGCCGGCTGCAAAGTAGGGTACGCGAAGCGTACCACCCTCGGGCGAGCACAACATTGGTACGCTTCGCGTACCCTACGACGGCTACCGTTTTATATGGGTCATGTAATAGAACAATGTATCGGCAATGTACAACCCAAGTAACGCCAAGAGAATCGCAAGGGCAATCAAGCCCCACTTGCGCAACTTGAATTGCCTTCGCCCTGCATCTTGTTCTATGGGCGACTTGTACGGGTTCTCTTCCATGGCCTGCATTCTAGCAGGGGGCGGCAAACCCAGTGAACTGCCGGCCGGCTCGCCAGCGGCGGCACTTCCGGCTATAATAAGGATCGCTCCCTTCCCGCCAAATTGCTCCCTCCTTTCGCATTCAATGTTGGGATTTCTCGCCGCATAGCACATCGTTCGACCCCAGCCGGATCGTCCTGCCATGCTCCATACTAAACCGAAACTCAAGAGCGGGACGGAAGCCCAATTACCTCGCTTGCGCTTCGGGCTAGTGACGATCTTGCTTGGCGGACTTTTCTTGGCGTCCAACGCCTGTGCCGAATCGCCAAGAATCCCGCCGGCCGCCACGCGCCAGGTTGACTTCCACCGCGAAGTGCTGCCCCTGTTGGCCCGGCATTGTGCCCGCTGTCATTCGTCTGGTAAGCACGAGGGAGAGTTGGCGATCGACTCGCGGCAAAAGCTGCTGGCTGGCGGCGGCTCCGGCCCGGCTGTCGTAGTTGGCCACAGTGACAAATCGCTGTTGATCGAGCTGGTGTCGGGCGGCGATCCAGATCGAATCATGCCGTCGGAAGGGCGGCGGCTCACGGCCGAGGAGATCGGCATCCTCCGCGCCTGGATCGACCAGGGCGTGGTGTGGGAGAACGGGCTGGCGCTCTCCGCGTATCCCACCGCCCGCTGGGAGCCGCGCAGCGTCGAGCTGCCCCCCGCTGCAGCCGCCGCGCCGGTTACTGACAATCCGCTCGATCGCCTGCTGCCGCCGTATCTTGCGAAGCAAGGAGTCAAAGTCGACGGCGTGGTCAGCAATCGCGTGTACGCTCGCCGCGTTTATGAGGACCTGGTGGGCTTGCCCCCGCGGGCCGCGGACATCGAAGCTCTGGAAAAGGACACGCGCCCCGACAAGCGGACGCTGCTCGTGCGCCGCTTACTCGACAATGGCCAGCAAAACGCGCGCCAGCAATACGCCATCCACTGGCTGACGTTCTGGAACGACGCGTTGCGAAACGATAACCGCGGCCCCGGCTATATCGACGGCGGCCGGAAGCAGATCAGCGTCTGGCTGCGGCAATCGCTGGAGCAGAACAAGCCATACGACCAGTTCGTGCGCGAGTTGATCGCGCCGAGCCCCGCCTCCGAAGGCTTTGTGAAGGGGATCGTGTGGCGCGGCGTGGTCAACGCCAGCCAAAAGCCGGAGATGCAGGCGGCTCAAAACGTCTCACAAGTATTCTTGGGCATCAACTTGAAGTGTGCGTCGTGCCACGACAGTTTTGTCAGCGAGTGGAAGCTCGACGATGCCTACGGCCTGGCGGGCGTCTTCGCCAACGCGCCCCCCGAGGTGCATCGCTGCGACAGCCCGGTCAATCGCGTGATCGAGCCCCGGTTTCTCTACTCCAAATTGGGCAAGGTCGATCCCAAGGCGCCGCTGGCCGAGCGGCGCAAGCAACTCGCCGCGGCGCTGACCAGCAAAGAAGACGGCCGGCTCGCCCGCACGATTGTCAACCGCCTATGGGCACGCCTGCTGGGTCGAGGCCTGATCGAACCGGTCGATGCGATGGACAATCCGCCGTGGAACGCTGACATTTTGGACTATCTGGCCACCGACCTGGTGGAGCACGGCTACGATCTCAAGCACACGCTGGAATTGATCGCAACGTCACGGGCGTACCAGTTGCCGAGCGTCGGCGCGCCGTCCGCTACCGAGAAGGATTACGTGTTCCGCGGGCCGCTGGTGAAAAGGCTGGCGGCGGAGCAGTTTATCGACGCCGTGTCGGCAGCGATCCTGTGGAAGACCGATCCACCGAATGCCACTGCGGGACAGTCGGGTGCCAGTGCTGGCTCGCCCAACGGTGCTTCGTCGAACTCGGTAGAAACGTCTCCCGACTTCAGCAAAGTCGGTCCGCGGGCAGCCCTGGCCGATGCCGACAATCTTGCCAGAGCACTCGGCCGCCCCAGCCGCGAACAAGTGGTCACCAGTCGCGAACCGGCCGCCACCACCTTGCAAGTGCTGGAGCTGACCAATGGCACAACGCTCGACAACCTGCTCAAGCGCGGCGCCGAACAATTGGTGCCCAAGCCGGCGGCAGTTACGGACCAGACTGCCGTCAATCAACTGATCGAACAGATCTACCTGCGGACGCTCGCCCGGCGGCCGCTGCCCAATGAAATCGAAATCGCCCGCGGCCTGACTGGCACTCCTGCCACGCGCGAAGGGGTACAAGACCTGGTGTGGTCGCTGATCATGCTGCCGGAGTTTCAGTTGGTGCAGTAGCTATCGGCTGTCGGCTTTGGATTGGGAGTCGAGTCGTCTTCAAAAGAGGAACTGTCATGTTCAACCATAATCCAGCCACTCGACGCGACTTTCTCAAGACCGCCAGTGCTGCCACGCTCGCGGCGTTGGCCGGCAGCGCGCCGCGATTGGCCGCTGCCGCTGCAAAGATCGACCAAGCCCCCGCGGCGAAGGCCGATACGCTGATCGTGCTTTGGATGGGGGGCGGCATGGCCCATACGGAGACGTTCGATCCCAAGCGGTACGTCGAGTTCAAGAAGGGGATGAAAGCGCACGACGTGCTCAGCACGTTTCCGTCGATCCCCACCGTGGTCGATCAGATCAAGTTCTCGCAGGGGCTGGAAAACGTCGCCAAGGTGATGGACCGAGGGTTGCTCATCCGCACCCAGCAGGGGGCCAACCTGGGGAAAATTCTCCATTCGCGGCATCAGTTTCATTGGCACACCGGCTACGAGCCGCCCGTCACCGTCGCCGCGCCGCACCTGGGGGCCTGGATCGCGCGGGTGCGCGGGCCAAACAACCCGGCCATTCCCGCCTTCATCGACGTCAATCAACCGTATGAAGGCAACGGCGAAGCGGAAGAACTGAAGGCGTTCCAGACCGCCGGCTTCCTGGGAAGCGAGTTCGGCCCGTTCCGCGTGCCGCGCCCCGATCAGGCGGTCGCCACGGTCCGCCCACCGGCCGGCATGTCGGTCGAACGCTTTCGCCGCCGCCAGGAGGCGTATCAAAAACTGGTGCTCGCCAGCCCGGCGGTGCAACAAGCGAGCGATTTTCAGCGCGAGTCGCTGCTGCGCTCCATCGACAACACGAATCGCCTGCTCAATTCGCCGGCGGCAAAAGCGTTTGACCTGTCGCTTGAGCCAAAGGAAGTGTACGACCGTTACAACACCGGGCATTTTGGCCGCGGCTGCCTGCTGGCCCGGCGGCTGACCGAAGCGGGTGCCCGCTACATCGAAGTCAGCACGGAGTACGTGCCGTTTCTCGGCTGGGACACGCACGACAACGGCCACACCCGGGCGGCCGACATGAAGCGGCAGATCGACGCCCCCATCGCGCAGCTCGTGCTGGACCTCGAGCAGCGCGGCCTGCTCAACCGCACGTTGATCGTGCTGGCCAGCGAGTTCAGCCGCGACGTGCTGATGGAAGGCAAGCCGGAGGCCAAGGTCGAAGACCAGGTCTCGCAGCCGGCGGTGATCAACGAGCTGAAGTATTTTGGCATGCACCGGCATTTCACCAGCGCAGGGTGCGTGCTGATGTTCGGCGGCGGCGCCCAACGCGGACTGCTGTACGGCCGCACGGCGGAAGAGCGCCCCTGCACGGCGATCGAAAATCCGGTCAGCATCACCGACCTGCACGCGACGATTTACCAGCTAATGGGCATTTCCCCCCGCTACCACCTGGAGATCGAGCAGCGGCCGTTTTACGTGACGAAAGACGGCAAGGGGCAGCCGATCAAGGCGCTGATGGCGTAACGACACACCTGGCCACGCCGCGCGTTGACCGCCCCTGCGGCAGCGACGATACTGAATTGCCCTCCTGCGTCTTCCCGCCGTGGCCTCCTTTCCTCCCCGCCAAGAGTCTCCGCTTGAATCCCGCCTCCCCACTCACTAGTCCGACGCGCAAGCGAGGTAGAACAATCTTCGTCCCTCGCTTGCGCGTCGGGCTAGTGTGCTTGCGTGCTGTCGGGATTTTTGCATTGCTCACGCTGTGGCTTGCGGCGGAGCACGTCGCATTCTCTGCTGAAGAATCTACATCTCGCCCCAACATCGTTTTCATTCTGGCGGACGACATGGGCCAGATGGACCTCGGTTGCTACAACCCCAGCACGTTTTACGAAACGCCCCACCTCGACGCCCTGGCCAAGCGGTCGATGCGATTCACGCAAGGTTACGCGGCCTGCTGTGTCTGCTCGCCAACGCGCGGCAGCATCATGACTGGCAAGTATCCACCGCGGTTCGGCATCACGGACTTCATCGGCGGCACTCGCCCCGGCAAGTTGCTGCCCGCGCCGAATGCCGATCATTTGCCGCTGGCCGAGGTGACCATCGCCGAACGGCTGCGCGACGCAGGGTACGCTACGTTTTTTGCCGGCAAATGGCACTTGGGCAATGGGCAGTTTTCTCCCAACGCCCAAGGTTTTGGCCCCGGTCTGGTCGGGAAGAACCAGTTCTACTATCCCCCCGGTGATGCTCCACCGAACCCGCGCGACGATCCAAAAACCACCGACCGCATTGCCAACGACGCGGTGGCCTTCATCGCCGAGCATAAAAACAAACCGTTCTTCGCCTATCTGCCGTTTCTCGCCGTGCATGTTCCGATCGGCGCCCGGCACGACCTGGTGGAAAAGTATCAGCGCAAGAAAGCCGCGGCGCCGGCCGACTCCTGGGGACACGATCGCAACAGCAAGGTCCGGCTGGTGCAGAACGACGCGATCTATGCGGCGATGATCGAGCAACTCGACACGGCCGTCGGCCGCGTGCTCACTGCTCTGGAAAAGAACGGCCTGGCCGAGCGGACCATCGTCGTGTTCATGTCGGACAACGGCGGCTTGTCCACCGCCGAAGGGCATCCGACCTCCAACCAGCCGCTGCGGTGCGGCAAAGGATGGCCCTACGAAGGGGGCATTCGCGAGCCGTGGATCATCCACGCTCCGCGCGTGGCGAAGCCCGGCAGCGTGTGCGACACGCCGGTGATCAGCACCGACTTTTATCCCACGCTCCTGGACCTCGCCGGCCTGCCGCCGTTTCCCGAGCAGCATCGCGACGGCGTCAGCCTCGTCCCGTTGCTCAAGGGCAATACGCTCCCACCGCGGCCGCTGTTCTGGCATTACCCGCACTACGGCAACCAAGGCGGCGCCCCGTGCGACGCCATTCGCGACGGCGATTGGAAGTTGATCGAATGGTTCGAAGATGGCAAGCTGGAGTTATTCAACTTGAAGAACGATTTGAGTGAGCAGCACAACGTGGCCGCCGACCATTCAGACCGTGTTCAAGAACTCCACAAGCGGCTCGCCGATTGGCGCGAGAGTGTCGGGGCGGTGATGCCCACGCCGAATCCCAATTGGGATCCCGCTACACCAAAAGCCAAAGCGAAGGCCAAGCGATGAAGCATTTATTGCTGATCATGCTCGCGACGTGCGGCCCATTAGGAATGTCATTCGCCACCGCTTGGAGCAGCGAACCACCGCGGCCCAACATCGTTGTCATTCTCGCCGATGACATGGGTTTCTCCGACATCGGCTGTTATGGCAGCGAGATCATGACGCCAAACCTCGACAAGTTGGCGGCCGGCGGACTGAGGTTCACGCAGTTCTATAACACCGGCCGCTGCTGCCCCACGCGGGCGGCGCTGCTCACCGGACTCTACTCCCATCAGGCGGGCGTGGGGCACATGACCGATACCAAAGCGGGAAAGTCGCTGCCCGGCTATGTTGGCCATCTCAACCACCGCTGCCTGACGATTGCCGAAGCGCTCGCCCCGGCCGGCTATCACACGCTGATGGCGGGCAAGTGGCACGTGGGCGGCGACGACGGCATGTGGCCGGTCGATCGAGGATTTGATCATTATTATGGAATCATCGGCGGCGCGGCGAACTACTTTCGCCCCGGCACGGGTCGCTGGGGGCCCCTGGCCCTCGATCATAAGGTGGTGCAACCTGAAGGGCCCAACTACTACACCACCGACGCGTTTACCGATTACGCGCTGAAGTTCGTGAAAGACGCGGCCAAGCAGGACGACCGGCCTTTTTTTCTCTACCTCGCCTACAACGCGCCGCACTGGCCGCTGCAAGCCCGGCCCGAGGACATCGAAAAATATCGTGACACGTACCGCCAAGGCTGGGACGCGCTGCGCGACGCGCGGCACGCGAAGCAAATCGAGCTGGGCCTGCTCGATAAATCGTGGCCCCTGACTCCTCGCGACGCCACCGCGCCAGCCTGGGACAAGATGGCCAAGGCCAAGCAGGCCGATGCCGCGCTGCGAATGGCGGTCTACGCCGCGCAAGTGGATCGCATGGACCAGCAGATCGGCCGCGTCGTCAGCACGCTCAAAGAACTCGGTCGCCTCGACAACACGCTGATTCTGTTTCTCTCCGATAACGGCGGCTGCGCCGAAGGTGGCACGTTCGGCTTCGGAGAAATCCAGACGGGAGACGGCGCACCCGGCTCCGCCGACACGTTCGCCAGCTATGGCCTCGCTTGGGCCAACGCCTCGAACACGCCGTTTCGCCGCTACAAGCATTGGGTTCACGAAGGGGGGATCGCCACACCACTGGTTGCCCATTGGCCGGCCGGCATCAAGCAGCACGGCGCGCTGACCAACCAGCTCGGCCACTTGATCGACATCATGCCCACCAGCCTGGAATTGGCCGGCGCGAAATATCCCGCCGCGCACGACGGCAAGCAACTCATTCCGCTCGAAGGACACAGCCTGGCCGCGGTGCTGCAAGGAGCGGCGGCCGCCGATCGCGGCCCGGTGTTCTGGGAGCACGAGGGAAACCGGGCCGTGCGGCGTGGGTCGTGGAAGCTGGTCGCAGAGCACGGCCGCCCCTGGGAGCTGTACGACCTGCAACAAGACCGCACCGAACTGCACAACATGGCGGCCGACCATCCCGATACGGTTGCCGAAATGAAGACCGCTTACGAAGCGTGGGCGAGCCGGGCGAACGTGCTGCCGTGGCCGCTCAACGAAGGCAAAAAGAAACAGCCGCAGAAGAAACCGCAATAATTATTTCGACACAATCAGCCGCAGGGCGCTAGCCCCCGGTTTTTTGGAGGTGAA
>JAIOQB010000182.1 GCA_021413585.1 Planctomycetia bacterium | reverse complement strand
TGTCGGTGGAGACGCGCACGACGCTTTCCGCCCCATATTGCAGGGCCGCGTCGCGGAACCGCCGCAGCAGGTCGGTCGGATGGCCGAAGAAAACGGGGGCGTCGAGCGGCACCAGTTCCGCCAGCCGCCGCTGCTGGGGCGTGTCGCCGGCCGCCACGATGACGCCGTCGAGCAGGGAACTGTCGGTGACGCGGCGGACCACCCATTCGACCAGCGGCTTCCCCCCCAGTCGGCGGCCGTAGCCGGAAGTGGCTTCGCCCTGGGGTCCACATTCGTCGTTGAGCTGCACGATGCCGAGCGTTTTGAGCATGAGGCCTCCTTGGCGCGCTGCGGCGTGCGTGGCGTGGCTCGCGCCTCCGCCGCAGTGTCGTCCGTGTAATGTCGACAGCGTTGTCCAATCTTGCCTGGGACAGCGCCGTCTATTGTTGCCTGGACCGAATCGTCCGCTTGATGAGTGAGAGTCTATCATCGGCAGTTTGACAGGGTCAATATGAACGATGCCAGCAGTGCTAGCAGTGCGCTGGCGCGATTCAGACATGGTGACAAATGGCGACCTGTGCAGCGGATTGCGGCAATATTGCGCCGTGCAGACGCCGCGGCACTGCGCGCAGCGACGGCGGAAATTCTCGAAAATATCCGCGTGCTGCGCGATATTTTCGCTCGTACCAACCGCCGTTAGATGTTGCGCGGGGCACTCGGAGCGCACCAACGGCCGAGCGTGAGAATCGTCCCCGCCGCGGCTGCGGCAGACGGCGCGACGGAAATAAATGACAAAAGAAAATGCGTTTTCATCGGTCGAGATTCAGGGGGCGTCCATGGCGATTCGACTAATTCGCCATCTTGACATCGCCGTCAACTCGCCGATTTTCACACGCCATGCGGGATTCGCACAGCGCGAGATAGCACCGCCGATGGAACAATTCGCAACAGAATTGCAATACCCAATTTCTGCAAAAAACTTTTCTCGCAACAAGTCGCTTGACAAGGCAGCGACTCTTCCCACAATGTGGCGACAGTGGTTGTTGTCGTTTACGCAGCGTTTACGGAACATCGATTTCTCGTGGGGCCGGGTTGGTTTCTGAAGGCGGCGGAAGCAAAACCCGCGGAAGACGGCTTGCTCAGTCCAGGCTCTCTCACATCGTGTCACCGCGTCGTGTCACATCGAGAGGCTCGTTGAAGGTTCGAGGGCTCGTTGAAGATTGGGGAGCCCGTTGAAGATTCGGGAGATCGACGTTCGCTCTCTTGCGGTGTGCCAGCCTGCGGGGTCCTAAGTCCCACCGCGCCATTCCCACACGTGTGATTGATTTTTGCCATGCTATGTATTTTGGTTGGGGGGCGGTGACTGATCGGATCGACCGTCGGCGACTTCGGTCGCGGTATGGATGTCCCCCTCGGCCTTATTTTGAGTTCGTTTCAGTTTGTCTTGTTGACGTGCAATCTGGCGGACGCGGTCAGGCAGGAAGCCGGCTGGCGATGCTGGATTTCGCGGCGTGATATACTCTGAAGCGAAGCAGACGGCGGCCTGGCAACGGAATGCCTGGCCCGCTTGTCTGTATGGTCGGCGCGATCAATACGGGGCCGCCTCTGAATTGGCCGGCTGCGATGCAGTCAGCATGAACGCTGCGGAACTGGGCCCATGGCCACTGCGCTGATCGGCCTTGGCTCGAACCTTGCTGACCGCGCGGCGATGCTCTCCGCGGCGGTGGCCCGTCTGTCGGCCGAGCCCGATATCCGCCTCGTTGCCGAGAGTCGGCAGCTTTCATTTCCCCCCGTCGGCGGTCCTGCCGACCAGCCCGAGTATCTCAATGCGGCTGCGCGGCTCGATACGTCCCTCGCGCCGGAAGCCCTGCTCGATTTGCTGCAGCGGATCGAGAACGACCTGGGCCGGCGGCGCGACGTCCGCTGGGGCCCGCGCACGATCGACCTCGATCTGCTGCTGTATGAAAGCGACATCGCTGGCCAAACGACAGGCGGCCTGCGGGATCACGCAATCCGGCAGATGCCCCAACTCACGCTGCCGCATCCGCGGCTTGCCTTGCGGCGGTTCGTGCTCGAGCCGGCGGCCGAGGTCGCGGCCGACATGCTGCATCCCACGATCGGCTGGAGCATCGCGCGGCTGCTCGAGCATCTGCGCACGCATCCGCCATACGTGGCGCTGGCCGGGCCGCTCGGCGTGGGCAAGACCCTCGCCGGCCGGCAAGCCGCGGCGGCGCTCCGCGAGAGATTGTCGATCCCGTGCCGCACGCTGGAAGAGCCGGTCGATGATGAGATGCTCGCCCGGTTCTATGCCGATCCGACTGGCCAGTCGGATGTGACCGAGCTAGAATTCCTGCGGATGCGAACGGAGTTGCTGCAGGGGGTGCCTGGGGCAACGCCCCAGCGGTCGCAAGAGAAAACTACTGGGGCGTTGCCCCAGCCACCCTCGGTAGCTCGCGATGCGCACGATTGGATCGTGAGCGACTTCTGGTTCGATCAGGCGCTGGCCTACGCGGACCTGTGGCTGGCCTCGGACGAGCGCGGCGAGTTCGACGCGGCGTTTGCCGCGGCGCGTCAAAAGGTGATATCACCGAAGCTGCTGGTGGTGCTGGATGCCTCGCCGGACGAACTGCTCCGTCGCATCGCCGAGCGGGGCCGGCCGTACGAATCGACGCTGGATGCACCACTGCTGGCACGGCTGCGCGACAGCATCGAGCGGCTCAGCCGCCAACCGGGTTTAGGCCCCGTGCTGCACCTGCCGCCGCTGGCACCCGAGGCCGTGGTGGACGAGATCGTCGCGGCCGTGGCGGGAATGCGATAGCTTTGCGACGGGCGTTTTTGTACACACTTTATTCACCACGGAGACACGGAGGCACGGAGACAAGTTAAATGACCAATCACCAAATTCCAATCTCCAATAAGACGTGCGTAACTCCTTTATTGGAGATTGGAATTTGGTCATTGGTCATTCCTCCTCGGTGTCTCCGTGGTGAACTAAACCCAATCCAATAATGACCAGCACTTCAACCTCCCTGCCCAAAGTCGTCTCTTCCCCCGCCGAGTTGCGGGCGGAGGTCGGGGCGCTGCGCCGTGCGGGACGGACGATTGGCCTGGTGCCGACGATGGGCGCTTTGCACGCGGGGCATCTCAGCCTCGTTGACGCTGCGGCGGAGTGCGATGCGACGATTGTGACGATCTTCGTTAACCCGACGCAGTTCGGCCCCAGCGAGGATTTTGGGCGGTACCCTCGCACGCTCGAGCGCGATTTGGATTTGCTCGCGCCGCGCGGTGTGGCGCTGGTCTTCGCGCCTTCCGTGGAAGCGATGTACCCGGCCGGCCACGCCACGCGCGTGGAGGTGGATCGAGTGAGCGTCGAGTGGGAGGGGCGTTGCCGTCCTGGGCATTTCAGCGGCGTGGCCACGGTGGTCCTCAAATTGCTGCAACTCGCCACGCCCGACGTCGCGTGCTTCGGCCAGAAAGACTTTCAGCAGTACCTCGTACACAAGCGCTGGGCATGATCGGCGCCCTGCGCACCGCCGCCGCCCTGATCGCCGCCGGCGAGCGCAGCCCTGAAGCGATCGTGCGACAGATGCGAGAGCGGCTCCGTGCGACGGGACTGACGCCAATCGACTACGCGGCACTGGTCGATCCGTTGGAAATGAATCCCGTGCGCGAGGTGGGAGGCAACATGCTGGCGGTGATCGCCGCCCACTCGGGCAAGACGCGGTTGATTGATAATTTGTTGATTGGGGCGGATGGAGCGGAGTTGAGCCCGATGGATGTGTTTGATTCGTAGCGTGGGTGCTTGCACCCACGAACGCGTTTCTCTGCGAAAGTGTTGAGCGAGTTGGTAGTGCCGGCACTGGCAAAGCCAGTGGCACACGGACAAAGGCGAAAACCAGGGAAGGCGTTGTTGGTTTTTCCGCGATTGTTGAACATCGTGGGTGCAAGCACCCACGCTACATGATTGAACCTCCATGCGACAAACCCTCTTCTACATCCCGCACGCCCTGGAGGGCTTTCCTCTGTTCGGCTGGGGGTTGGTGCTGCTCGTGTGGGCAATTGCCAGTGCGGCTACCATCGCGGTCAACGCCCGCCGGCACGGCTTCGGCCCGGCGGTGCGAGGGTATGCGCCGGTGCTGATGTTGATGGGGGGCGCGATCCTGTTCGTGCTGCCTTTGTTGGAAAAGTTCGAGCAGGGCCGGCCGCTGGGCCTGCCGATCCAGGGTTACGGCGTGATGCTGCTTCTTGGCGTAGTCGCCGGCGTGATGACTTCCGTCTGGCGGGCCCCCGCGGCGCGGATCGATCCGGAGATTGTCTTTTCGCTGGCGTTCTGGATGTTCGCGGCGGGGATTCTTGGTGCCCGCGCGTTTCATGTGATCGAGTATTGGGATCAAAGCTACAGCCAGCCGACGTGGCAGGCGACGCTCGGGGCGATCGTGAACATTCCCAAGGGCGGCCTCGTCGTCTACGGCTCACTGATCGCCGTGACGCTGATGCTGCCGGTGTTCATCTGGCGCAACCGGCTGCCGGGGCTGGCGCTGTGCGATTTGATCGCGCCGAGCATGGTGCTGGGTTTGGCGCTGGGGCGCGTCGGCTGCCTGCTCAACGGCTGCTGCTACGGCGGACCGGCCGACTACACCTGGGCGATCCGCTTCCCCGCCGGCAGCATTCCCTACGACGAGCAGCAGCGCGTCGGCCTGCTGCATGGCATCCGCATCGGCGACGACGACAAGGGGCACGTCACGATCCATCAGGTGAACACGGCCGCGCCGCGCGAGGCGGGTTTGAAAGTCGGCGATCAGATCGCCGCGATCAACGGCCGCCCGATCGACTCGCCCCAGACGGCCCGCTGGCTGGCCGACGAGGTCAAGATGCTGCGCTACCGCGGCGGCGCGGTCGACTCGCGCGAAGTCGCCAGGGCGCTGCTGACCATCTCCGGTCCCGAGCTGAGCATCCGCACGGCGGACGGGCGCGAGGCGGCATGGTCGATCGGCAAGTTCCCCACGCGCAGCTTGCCGATTCACCCGGCGCAGATCTATAGCTCGATCGACGCGCTGCTGATCTGCGCGTTCCTGCTGGCGTACTATCCCTATCGCCGCCGCGACGGCGAAGTGT
The DNA here is from genome assembly GCA_021413585.1 of Planctomycetia bacterium. GTDB lineage: Bacteria > Planctomycetota > Planctomycetia > Pirellulales > UBA7805 > JAIOPX01. The sequence continues at coordinate 366 of JAIOQB010000182.1, read as the reverse complement.
TTGCGCTGCTGCTGACGATCTATCCCATCACGCGGTTTATGATTGAGATCCTGCGGATGGACGAACCGGCCCAGTTTCATACCGGGCTGAGCATCGCGCAGTTGGTGAGCCTGGTGGGCTACGTAGGGGTCATCGCCCTGTGGGTGTATTTATTGCGCAAGCCCAAGGGGCAACTCTGGGCCGACGTAGGGCCCCCGGTGCTGCCAGCGAACAGGTGAGCGGATTGGCGCTAGCCCAATGGCACTTACTTTAGATTATCGAGCAACTCCACGGCAATTGGCACGGCATTTGCGCCCTTCGGTTTGATTCCTTGAAAGGAGTCAAATTGGCATGGCGATCAAAGACAGGGTACCGGTGGATCCGCAG
>JAIOQB010000177.1 GCA_021413585.1 Planctomycetia bacterium | reverse complement strand
TGGGGCGGCCGATCCTGTACGGCACGTCGCGGAAGTTCCTCCAGGTGTTTGGCCTGCGGCATCTCGACGATCTGCCCCGGGCGGCCGTGCTGCGCAGACAAGTGGACGAATCCGTAATATCATCAGTCACACCAACGTCGTTAGTCACCGCTGACGTGAATCAAAAGGAGCCCGACGCAATGAGTGCATCCATCGCCGCCGCCACAGGAACCGAGCTGGAAGAAGACGAGAAGCGGCTCGGCACGACCGCCGCCAATCCGCTGTTCGCCCCTCGGGCCGAGGAAGACGACGACCTGGACGACGATGAGGACGAAGACGACGACGAAGATGATGACGATGACGACGCGGAAGACGCCGAGGAAGAGTGGGAGGAAGTCGAGGACGACGAGGAAGAACTCGACGAAGATGAAGACGAGGACGAAGACGACGAGGATGAAGACTGGGACGACGACGACGACGAAGATTGGGAAGACGAGGAAGAAGAAGACGAGGACGACGACGAAGACGATAGCTGGGATGACGAAGAGGAAGAAGAGGAAGCGGACGAGGAGGAATGAGGCCTAGTCCGATCCATGCCGATAAACAAAAAAATTGAACCACAGAGACACAGAGGCACGGAGACGGAAAAGAAGGATGTCTAGTTCCTAAGGTCGAAGGTTGATGTGATTCCGAGCTTTAGACTTTCGTCCTTCTCCGTGCGTCTCTGTGACTCTGTGTCTCTGTGGTGAAAAACTTCGTCGCTTACTCTTTAAGCTGAAACAGCCGCTTGAGCGCTTCAATCAGCCCATGCGGCGGGCCGTCCTGCGATTCATCCCGCAGGGACTTCAGCGGTGGGTGCAGCAGCTTGTTGACCAGCCGCTCGAAGGCTTGGCGGATTTCACCCTGGGCTTTGTCATCCAACTGGGGCAGCTTGTTGTAGAGCCGCTCCAGTTCTTCCTCCTTCACCAGGTCGCAACTTTCGCGCAGGCGGCGGATGGTGGGCGCGGTGGCGCGGTGATTCAAATCGGCCATGAAAGCGGCGGTTTCCTCGGCCACAATCCGCTCGGCCGCCGGCCATTGCCGCTCGCGGTCGGCCCGGTTGCGATTGCACGCCGCGGCCAGGTCGTCGAGCGTGTACAGGTACACGCCGAGCCGATCCCCCACCGCCGGCTCGAAGTCGCGCGGCACCGCCAGATCGAGTACCGCCAGCGGTCGTTGAAAGCGCTGCGGCTCGATGGCGCGAAACATTTCGAGCGTGACCACGGGCTCGGCCGCCCCCGTGGTGCTGACCACCAGATCGGCCGACGCGAGCAGCTCCGGCAGCCGCTCCCACGGTTCCGCTTTGCCGCCGCACGCCTTGGCTAGCGTCTGTGCCCTAGGGTAACTGCGGTTGACCACGGCGATGTGCTGCGCCCCCTCGTCGCGCAAGTAGCGGATCGTCTCTTCCCCCATCTTGCCCGCGCCGATGACCAGCACCTTCTTGTCGTCGAAGCGCTCAAAGATCTGCCGGGCGAACTCCGCCACGGCGACGCTGGCCACGCTGGTGCGGCGCTGGTTGATCGTGGTTTCGCTGGCCACGCGGCGGGCCAGCTTCAGCGCCGCCTGAAACACGGCGTGCATCAGCGGCCCGGCGCTGTGGGCAGTGGTCGCCAATTCGTACGCCTGCTTCACCTGACCCAGGATCTGGGCTTCGCCGATGACCATGCTGTCGAGGCTGGCCGCGACGAAGAACAAATGCCGCACGGCGTCTTCGCCCGTCCGCTCGAACAGGTCATCGAAAATCTGATCGGCGGGCAGGCCATGAAACTCGGCCAGGAAATGCACGACGTCCTGGTGCGTCGGCGCCGCGTCGTCCTGCTCGACCGCCGTGTACATTTCCACCCGATTGCAAGTGGACAGCAGCACCGCCTCGACCGCCGGAAACCGCTGCCGCAAGGCAGAGAGCGCCTGCCGCGCCTGCTCTGGCGAAAACGCCAGCCGCTCGCGCAGCGCGAGGCTGGTGGTGTGGTGCGAGCAGCCGACCAGTTGGAGCCTCATGCGCCGGCCCTCCGGCGCGGGTGGCGCAACGACGGAAGGGCTGAACCACAGAGGCACAGAGTGCACAGAGAAGTATCTAGTGACCAAGCGGGGAGTGCCAACAATGTATCCCCTGGTTTTCGCCCCTCCCCGTGTGCCACTGGCTTCGCCAGTGCCGGCAGCAAGGAAAGGCTGGCATTCACGTCGACTAGCAGTGACGAGACTTGATCTTGGAGCCGTTCCAAGTTCGGGCCGAACTCGGACGTTGGCCCGTTAGGGCACTGGCAAAGCCAGTGGCACACGGACGGAGCAAGGCAGGGACAGGCCGTAAGATTGGGGCAGCGCGGCAGCACTAACAACGCATTCCCTACTTCCTTCCGACCTCCGACCTCCGACTTCCGACCTCCCGCAGGGTGCGCCGACGGCGCCAGCAGCACGATCGCCAGCGTTAGCACCAGCAGCACGAAGCTGGCCAGGGTCAGGTACGCCACCTTGCGCCCCTGCCGGCTAGGGCGATACACGGCATTGAACACGACCACGCCGATGAGCCAGCCGACCAGCAGCGCGGTGGTCCACACCACCGGATCGCTCCACGGCACGCCGCCGGCCGCCGCGCGGCGCACGAGATCGGCATTGCGCACCAGCCCGCCCAGCACGCCGATCACCATCAGCACCATTGAGACCACCAGCGACCGGGCATTGACCTGTTGCAGCCACTCGAGGCTGGGCAATTGAAATCGGCTCGACGCGGGCAACTTATGCTTCAGCCGCCACGACTGCACCAGGTACATCACGCCCGTGGCAAAACCCACCAGCACCGCCACCGTTCCCAAGAGCAGCCCGACGACATGAATCCACAGCCACGCGGCCAGCGCCTCCTCGCGGGCCAACGGCACCGGCTGCTGCCGCACCAGGTACGCCACGCCGATCAAACCCAGCACCAGCGGCAACAGAAACAGCCCGAGCGGATTCTGAGGGTGATAGAACGTCAGATACAAATACACGATCGCCAACGCCCAGGCCGAGAGCAGATACCAGTGAAACCAACTCGACAACGGGACGATGCCCGAGGGGGTGTGGATCGCCTGCATCCCCAAGTAGCAAGTCTGCGCGATCAGCCCCGCCCCAGCGAAGCCGATCAACAGCGCCCCGCGCACGCGGCTGCGAAACATCAACCGCGACAACTCCACCAACAACGCCACCGCGTAGCTGGCCGCGAAGCAGGTGATGGAGATGCCGGCTAACATGGGGGGGAAGGATTGGGAATTGGGGATTGAGTGGGGGTTGGGACACGGGCGAAGGATCCGACAATCAAAAACGGCCGAGTTTACAGTTGCATCCACCGGCTGGAATTATCTGGGATGCAAGGGATCAAAGCAAATCGAGAGTTATCAGGGCTGCGCTCTAACCAACTGAGCTATACACCCTATTTATCACAGAAAAAAACAGTAGATTTCTCGATCAATAATTTTCACTAGCCTACTGCGTATCGCTCGCCCATTGCACTTCCAAGTATGCCCACTAATCCCAGTGCCCAGACCCATAATCCCCAGTACGTCTGTTGACTTGTGAAGAGCAATAATGGGACTGATAGCAACGAAAAAACACCAATGCAAATAAGCGCAGGTTTCCACCGCTTGCCGGATTCGTTGCTGGAAAAATTAACAAATGGTGCGACGACGACAAAGGCAATTGATGCCGTCAATGGAAGGCAAAGGTAACCGGGATCTCCCATACACACCGCCACCACACCAAATGTGAGCAGAACGTCATACCCATAACCATTGCAATACAACATTCCGATGTCGTCTGCCGACTCAAATCGAAAAAACAGAGATACCACACAAGCAACGGCGAAAAAGAATTTCGCACCCCTCCAAAGCATTTGTCTGCTCAGATTTCGCATGATGAATACTCTTCGCTCATCGTGCGCATTCCAAATCGGCCAAACGCCTTGAAAATAGCGCCCGTCAATCAGCAATCATCAATCAAAAATCAGCAATCCCGCTCACCCTTCGAGCCCGTATTCTTTCAGCTTCTTATGCAGCGTGTTGCGATTGATCCCCAGCCGCGTGGCCGCTTTGGTTTGCACGTTGTCGCACGAGGCCATCACCTGGGCGATCAGCTCGCGCTCCACGCGGTTGACGATCTTCGTGTATAGATTGTCCTCGTTGGGCCCGGACTGCGAGAGGCCGGTTTGCACCACTTCACCCGTCAGCGCTTCCAGGTCGGCCGGCTGGCGGCGGCGGACCGTGCCGGCGGGGCGGCCGGAGGCGACCGCCACGGGCAGCAGGTCCAGCGTCAACTCGTCCGACTCGGCCAGCACCACTGCCCGCTCGATGTAGTTTTGCAATTCGCGGACGTTGCCCGGCCAGTGATAGTCGGTCAGGGCCTGTGACGCCTTGGGGTCGATATGCACGACGTAGCGATCGTTGGCGTCGTTGTAGATGCTGAGAAAATGGCTGACCAATGACATCACGTCCTCCGCCCGCTCGCGGAGCGGCGGCAGGCGGATCGGCACCACATTCAGGCGATAGTACAAGTCCTCGCGAAACCGCTCCGCCTCGACCTCTTCGGACAGATCCCGGTTGCTGGCGGCGATCACCCGCGTGTCGACCCGCAGCGTCTGCGTGTCGCCGACGCGCTCAAACTCCCGCTCCTGTAGCACGCGGAGCAGCTTCACTTGCAGCTTGGGCGTGGTGCTGTTGATCTCGTCGAGAAAAATCGTGCCGGTGTGGGCCGCCTCGAACCGGCCGGTGCGGTTCCCCACGGCTCCGGTGAACGACCCGCGCACGTGGCCGAACAGTTCGCTTTCCAGCAGGCTTTCGCTCAGCGCGCCGCAGTTGACCCGCACGAACGGCCCGCCGCTGCGAGGGCTAAGCTGGTGAATCGCCTTCGCGATCAGCTCCTTGCCCGTGCCGGTTTCGCCCAAGAGCAGCACCGACGCATTGCTGCGGGCCACCTGCCGGGTGAGCCGATACACGTCGCGCATGGCCTGCCCGCTGCCGATCAAGCCGGCAATCGGCGGGCCGTCATCGTGCAGGTTTTGCGGGCGGGAGGACATGGGCAGGGAGCGTGAAGTTGCGGCGGGACGAACAGGAGTGAATGTCTAATGTCTAAGCACAAAAACCGAAGCCAGCACTACTTCTTTCCTTACCTTCTTCGCGCTCTTCTGTTCAACAGCTTCTTTTTTTGAACAGAAGATCGCGAAGGACGCGAAGGAGTTTTGTTGTCGTTGTATTTGTCGTTTTGGTGCGGTGTTAAGTGGGTTGGCTGTGCTGGCACTGGCAAAGCCAGTGGCACACGGACGAAGGCGAAAACCAGGGACACGGTTATTGGTGGTTCGTTGCTGGTTCTGCTGCGTTGCCCCAATCTTGCGGTTTATCCCCTGCCTTGCTCCTTTCGTGTGCCACTGGCTATGCCAGTGCTCATTACGGCCGACAGTTCCATTAACGCCAGACTTGGAACTCCTGTTATTGGTCATTGGGATTTGGTCATTGGTCATTAAGCTTCAGGTTATTTTGTTACCCGCACCGGCGGCGGGGGTGGCGGCACCTGGCCGGGTTGTTCCTTCTTGATCTTCTGTAAAGCGTCCAGCAGCGACCACAGGACGTCTTGCGATTGCTTGTCGCGGCCGGAGCTTTGGTCGTAGCGGTGGGATTGCTCTTGGATCTCGGCGATGGAAAGTCTTATGCCGTGCCCTCGCAGGCTGTCGGCGAACGCGGCGGCGGCCGCCTTGCGGGCAGCGATCGGTTGGGTGTCGGTGCTGGCGAATGCGACCAGCGCCTTCTGTGCCTTGGGCGTGCCCAATTGAGCCAGCACCTTCATCGCCAGCAGTTGCGTTGCCGGCACGTACAGGTCCGGCTCGACTGCCAGGTCGACGCCTGAGAGATCAAACAGCGGCTGCCGCTGGGCGGTCAGGTCGGCCAGGATGGTCAGCGCCGCGACCGCCTCCGCCTGCCGCTCGGCCGGTGGAACATAGTCGACGCCGCTCAGGCCAATCAACTGCGCTACCCGTTCGCGCATCGTCGCCAGGTCGCGGGGACGAACAAACACCTTGACCAGCGGGTCGGTCAGTGCGAGCCCTTCGGCGCGGAACAAATGCTCGGTGGCGGCGATCAGGCCGATCGGCAGCCGCGCGGTTCGGGGATCGCGGCGCAACTGGCGGACCAACTCGTCCGCTCTGGGATTCTCTACGGTCCACACCACCAGCAGAAACTCGACCTCCGACTCGGCCGACGCGGCTTGAAACGCTTCGCGACCCGTGGTGCAGATGGCGGTGGCGAAACCGCATTCATCGAGCAAGGCCCCGAGCGCGTGGGCCCGATCCGCCCTGGGATCGGCGACGACCGCTCTGCGCAGCCCATCGTAATGTGCAAAGTACTTTAACTCGCGCGACACCGCGGCCGCGCCGGCGAACGATTGCGTTGGCCGCAGCGCGGCGATTGCGCCCAGCGCCGCCAGCCGCAGCCGTCGATCGGGATGATTCGCCGCGCGGGCCAGTGGGCTCGCTCCGCTACCATCGTTGGCCAGGAGCTTGGGATCGCGGGCATTGCCGAGGATCTCGACCGCGGCCAGCGCCGCCGGCACGTAGTTTTCCGTCAGTGCCCTGCTGAGCACGTTGCGCAGTGCGTCGGGGCCATGGGCGGCCGCCTTGGCCAACGCGGCTTGGCCGGGGCCCTGGCTCAGCGGCTGGCCGATGCCGCCGATCAACTTGGCGGCTTGCAGACCGGAGAGCAGGTGCCACGCTTCGGCCGTGTCGCTCTGCGGCGAAACGTCGCGCAGACGCCGTCCCAGCCAGGCGGCGTACATGGCGGAAGCCGCATCCACCGCCAACCGGCTCTTCGTCAGCTCGCCGGACTGTGCGTTCCATTGCCAGACGTCCGCCAGATTGTTTTCATCGCCGACCACATGCCGCGTGCCGCGCAGATATTCGCGCGTCAGATTCTCGAGGTGCTTGGCCACCGCCGTCCGATCGGGCACCGTGCCGAGCTGCCGTTCGACCGCTGCCGAGGCCAACTTCTGCACGCGCGGCGCGGCGCTGGGGGCCGCGCTCATGGCGAGCATCGCGGCGGTCGAGCGCGGGTCGTTGAGTTGATACAGCACGCCGATCACCTCCGCCTGCGTGGCGGCGTCGGCCCCATCCAGCACCGCCAGCAGCGGCTCGACCGCTTGGGGCCCCAGCGCGATCAGCACCTTGCGGGCTTCAACGTGCTGGCTTTGCCGGACCGGATCGGCCAGCACGCGGGCCAGCGGCCCGACGCTCGCCTGACCCACGCGGATCAAGTCTTCGGCGGAGGCCGCTCGATCGGCGTCGGCGGCGCTCTTCAAGCCGTCGACCAGTTTTTCCAGCCGGCGCGGGTCGTTCTGCACTTCGCGAATCGCCTCGAACACCGAGTTGGCGAACTGCTGCCCCGTCGGCCGCAACGCCGCCGCCTGCGCGATGCGAAACAACCGGTCCGCGCCGGCCTCTTCGCCGAGCGCGGCGAGTTGCTGCTTATCGAGTGGCGTGGCGATCAGCCGCTTGAGATAGTCTTTGGCCAGCGGCGTGGCGTCCAGCGCCAGCAGCGCGTCGATCGCGCGGATCAGGTCGGCCGGCGCCGTGGGATTCGATTCGCGGATCGCAGCCACCGCCGGGCTATCCGGCGCGGGTTTTGGGGGCGGCTGATTGTCGGCCAGCTTCTTCGCCTTCGCCGCGTCTTCCTTGTCGGCCTTCTCTTTGTCGGCCGCGGCCTTGGGAGTGACCTTAGGACGCTCGGGCGGATTCGGCGGGACGGCCAGGGCGGCGGTGGTATATGTGAGGCATATCAGTGCCATCACAAATATCGCGCAGAAGTGAGTGCCAGGCACTTTGGCAATGTTGAACAACCAACCAGCCCGTCCCTGGTTTTCGCCTTTCGTCCGTGTGCCACTGGCTATGCCAGTGCCGGCACTAGGGCAACACTCCCTCACCGCGTGCGCACGGTCCGTCTGTCGGTTGCAGCGGGACTGCTTGGCGGGGCAACGCGTTACCCTCCCCCAACCCCTCCCTAAAAGGGAGGGGAGTTTGGTGCGGCATCGCTGCGCTCTGCCGCCAGGCACCCGCGCGTTGATTTTATCGAGCGTTGAATCACTCATACACCAATTGCTCCCAGGGCCCGTCTTCACGATGCGCACCCTTCCTGGGTCAACCGGTGCTTCCAGCGATCGACTTGCAACTCCACTTCCGCCGGCGCGGTCGATCCATAACTCACAAACGCCGCCACCGCCTGTTCGGGGCCGAGCACGCCAAACACGCCGTCGTCCACGTCAGGGCACACCGCCTTGAACTCCGCCAGCGACAAGTCCGCCAGCCGGCAACCCCGCTCCAGCGCCGTGCGCACCAGCGTGCCGACCGCATGATGGGCCGACCGCTGGGGCATGCCGCAGCGGATCAAGTATTCCATCAGCGTCGTCGCGTCCAAATGCCCTTCGTCCAGCCGGGCACGAATCGCCTCGTGCCGCAGCTTCGCGCCGGCCACCACGGCGGCCGCCAGCTCCAGCGAGGC
>JAIOQB010000170.1 GCA_021413585.1 Planctomycetia bacterium | reverse complement strand
ACGGCCCGAGCGGGAATCAGGCTATTGTCGCGGCGGATCGCATCCTTACCCGTCCATAGGTTTGGAGGTGCGGTGCCGAGTCTGCATCACACGCAATAATTGCTCCAGATGTTGTTGTTCCTGCTGTTCATCCAAACGCTTTCCCTTGAGCGCCGCCACGGCGGCTCCCTCTGTTCGTTTTTGCCGCCGCTGCGACAGGCTTTGCAGCACGTCGGGCAGTTGGGCGGCCAGATCGATCCCTTCGGCGGCCCGTTCCTGGCCGCGCTCGTCGAGTTCGACTAACAATGATTTTATCGCGGCGTCGTCAAACTCCAACATCAGTCTATCGAAGCTGGGAAGAATTCCTGCGGACGACAATTCGCAGCAGCGGGTGTAAATCCGCCGGCAGTTTTCGTCGGTGAGTTCTTCGGGGTTGATGGACTCATGAGCCCGGCCCACCGCCTCGGGCTCGCAGAGCAAGATTTCCAGCAGCGCCGCTTCCCACGGCTCGGGGAGCTTGCGTTCGGTTTTCTCCGGCGATGCCGACGGGGCCGGGCGGCGGCCACGGCGGCGCTCCGTCACCACGCGCTCTCGGAGCAATTCTTCGGACACGTGAAAGCTGCGGGCGAGGCGGCCCAGCAGTTGGTTTATCAAAATCTGCTGGTCGGTGCCCCGCGCCGCCTGAGCCGGCCCGCGGGCCAGAAGTCGCAGCATTTCCTCGAGCGCCGCGGCCGCCGCGTGAGAGCCGCTGGCCGGATCGACGCCGCGCGTCAAAGTGAGCAACTTGTGTTCAAAGGCATCGACCGCGCCGGCGAGCATCTGCTCAAAAGCCTCGGCTCCGCGTTGCAGCAGGAAGTCGCACGGATCGAGGCCATCGGGGAGCGTGGCGACGCGCAGATCCAGATTGGCCGCGATGAACAATTCGAGAATGTCGTTAGTCCGGCGCTGCCCTGCGTCGTCGCCATCGAGGACCAGAATGATCTGATCGGCGAAGCGAGAAAGCAGCCGGACGTGCCTCTCCCCTAAGGCCGTGCCCAATACGGCCAGAGCGTTGGACACGCCGCATTGCGCCGCGATGACGCAATCGGTGTACCCCTCCATCACCACCGCCTTGCGGGATTTTGTGATGGCGTCCTTGGCCAGGTCCAGGCCATACAGTTGATTGCTCTTGGAAAACAGCGGCGTCTCGGGGGAGTTGACGTATTTTGCGGCGCGCTCGTCGGTGTTGCCGGGCAGAATCCGCCCGCCGTTGGCGATGGGGCGGCCTTGCTCGTCTCGGATCGAAAACAACACGCGTCCTTTAAAGCGGTCGAAGCGGCGGCCGTTTTTTTGCGACACAATAGCCAGACCCACCTGCTCCAGCACCGCGGGCGTGTGCGGCGTTTTCGCGGCGCGATCCAGCAGCCATTGCCACTCATCGGGCGAATAGCCGATGTGGTACCGGCGAATGCTCTCCTCAGTGATGCCGCGGTCCTGCAAGTATTGTCGCGCCGGTTCAGCCGCCGGGTCAGTCAGCAGGCAGCGGTGAAACTGCTCTTCGGCCCAGGCCATCGCCTGGTACATCGCCTGCTTTTCGTTTTTCCCTTGGCCCGATCCACCTTGCCGCGGTGTCAGTTCAATGCCGGCCCGTTCGGCGAGCAGGGCCATCGCCTGCGGGAAGTCGACCGATTCGCGCTTCATGATGAACTCAAACACGTCGCCGCCGATGGCGCACACCCAGCAACGGAACGATTGCCGCTCGGGGTTTACTTGCAGGCTGGGACGCGTGTCGTCGTGCCAGGGGCAGATCGCTTTGTACAGCCGCCCTTCGCGCCGCAACGGGAGGTAGCTGCCGACCAACTCGACAATGTCGGTGGCCTGCTTCACCCGTTCTTTGGCTTCGAAGGACGCGGGGGACGACATAACAGAAAACGGCAAAGCCGACTCCTAACGTGCTGCAAGGTCAAGCAAAGAAATGCAGCCGGGCCGGCGGGCCTCAGCGGTCTTCCATGACCTGTAGAATCTCGCGCTCGCCGCGACGATCAACATCGCGCGGCAAACAGCCCCATCCATGGGCAACGGCACAATTATACTCATGGTCGCCCTTTGGTCAATGTTTCGAGGCAAGATGAAATGCATAGCGTGCTAGCACGCCTCATTGCCGCGAAGATTTCGGCATTTTCCCCACGCGCACCTTCAGCGACACCGGCTTCCCCTGCCGGATCAATTCGACCGTCGCGTCCGAACCCGGCTCGGTGGCCGCGATCAACAGGCTCAGCCGCGTGGGGTCATCCACCTGTTTTCCGTTCCACTGCACGATCAAATCCTCCGCCTGCAAACCGCTCGACGCGGCCGGCGCGCCGGGCATCACGCGCGTGACCAGCGCACCCTGCTGCTCGGGCTTCAGCCCCAGTTCTTCGCTCCGCTCCGGCGTCAATTCGCGCAATTGAACGCCTGCCCAACCGCGGGAGTACGTGCCATCTTCCTTCAACCGCTTGTAAACTTCGCGGGCCAGGTTGCTGGGAATCGCGAATCCGATGCCCGAACTGGGGGCCGCCACCATGGCGGTGTTGATGCCGACCAGCTCACCGCGGATGTTGACCAGCGCCCCGCCGCTGTTGCCCGGATTGATCGCCGCGTTGGTCTGCAAGAAATCCTGATAGCGTCCCAGCCCGACGCCGTGGCGATCCTTGGCGCTGATGATGCCGAACGTCACAGTGTTGTCCAAACCAAACGGGCTGCCGACGGCCCACACCGGATCGCCCACCTCCAGCTTGTCGCTGTCTCCCCACTCGATTGGCAGCAACCCGCTGTCGGATACTTTGAGCACGGCCAGATCGGTGTCGGCGTCCACACCAACCACCGTCGCCTGCCGCGAGCGGCCGCCATTGAAATGGATATCCACGGTCGAGGCGCCCGCGACCACATGAAAGTTGGTCAGGATGTAGCCCCCCTTGTCGACGATCACGCCCGAACCCTGGCCGGCGAGTTCGCGCTTCGCGCCGCCGGAGAACTTGCGCTCGTCGGTCGCCGCGTCATCGGGGGCGTCGCGAAGCGTGTTGATCGCCACGACGCTGGGGCCGACCGACTGGGCCACCATCCGCGACGCCTGGGTGAAGCTGGCCAGGTCGATATCTTTAGCCTGCTCGCGAATCGCCTGGGATCGGCCCCGGTACCAGTAATAACCGACCTTCTCAATTAGCGCGGGCAGGATCAGCATCGCTACCAACACGGCCAGCAGCCACAGCATTCGCGATCGCATGGGACTGCGGCCGTTCATGCCGTCGCGATGATACGGCGCAGAGGCCGGTTCCGAACCCGGATTCGGCCCCGGTTCCGGTGCGTTGAGTCGGTCGTCGCCCCCTGCCATATCGTCCATGCCGCCAAGTATAGCCCCTTCGATGCCGGGGCGGCAAAGGGCGGGTGGTTGAACTCACAGTTTCCGGGGTATGATGATCGAAAGGGTGTTTTGCACCTACCGCTTTGTCAACGCCACAAGTTGGGAGTGCCCACATCAGCCGCAGGGCGCGAGCCCCCGGTTTTTTGCGGCGCGAACCGTGGGCTAGCGCCCTGCGGCTGATTTCAAAGATGAACGAGTGCGTTTGAAAGCGGCCGATGACTGAATTGCCCACCATCAGCTTGCCCAAATCCCGGTACTTTCCGTCCCCCACGTCGGCCGGGCCGGATGGGCTCGTTTATTTCGGCGGCCGGCTGTCACCCGACTGGCTGCTCGATGCCTACAGCCACGGCATCTTCCCCTGGCCGTTCAGCGAGAACGACACGCTGCTGGCGTGGTGGACCCCCGACCCGCGGGCAATCTTTGAACTCACCGCCGGCCCCGGCAGCCTGCACGTTTCCCGCCGGCTGCGGCGCACGCTTCGCAGCAGCCAGTGGACCGCCACCTGCGACACGAACTTCCGCGGCGTGATCACCGGCTGTGCCACCGCCCAAGACCGGCATGGGCAAACATGGCTCGGGCCCGCCATGATCAAAGCGTATTGCGAGATGCACGAGATGGGGCACGCCCACAGCGTCGAAGTGTGGCACGAGGGCGAACTGGCCGGCGGCGTGTATGGGTTGGCCATCGGCGGCCTGTTCTCCGCCGAGTCGATGTTCTACGCCGTGCGCGACGCCTCAAAAGTGGCCCTGGCGTACCTGGTATCCCACCTCCGCACCCGCGGGTTCACCCTGCTCGACATCCAGCAACTGACCGAACACACCGAGCGGCTAGGCGCCTGCGAAATCTCGCGCGACGAATACCTGGCCCGCCTGGCCCTGGCCGTGCGTCAGCCGGTCACATTCGGCGATCGGCTGGAGGGGAAGATTCGGAAGATGTGATGGGGGCAGGTCGTTCCGTTTTTCTCTCGTCCTGCGTGACAGTGCCGGGGTGAGGAAATAACGAGGCTGGCAATATGTCCTGCTCCGCCAGTGGCACAAATCGATACCCCGCACTGCGAACGACCAACAGATGTCCTGTGACGACACTTACGGCAATCGCCAACACGATCAAGTGGCTCGCCCACATGAATCTGTCGTCGACGATCAGCAGCGGCAACAATCCGCAGATCGCGGCAATGGCGGCCGCCACAGCCAATCGCGGCCCGAGTCGTCCCAATCCCAAGCACGCCCACACAATGGCCAGTGCAATTGCCGGATAGCCAGCACAAGTCATAGTTAGCGCCGTCAGAAAGTTGGCCATCTCTCGCTCGTTAAACGCCGCCACAAGCAGCACTCTCGTCAGACCGCACAGCGCGGCCACTGCCGCAGTGACAACCAGCATTCGCCGAATGCTGAACTGCCAGTTGCCTACCACACCTGGAATATGTCCATCAGTGAACCTATGCAACCGCATGCGGCCGACTCGGTACATCCCAACGACGACTATTACGAGGTAGGTAGGCAAAGACATTGCTACCACACCCACTAACGCGCCCAAAGTATGCAACCCGAACGACTTATTTCCGAAGCCCGCCACATAAACCACGGACACGGCGACAAGTCCCATCACGACGCCGACCAGTCGCCACTCGCTAACGCTCGTCCCTATTGCTCCCCAGATTCCTAGCAACATCAACTCGGCAAACAGCAGGCCAAAATAAATGGTGCATCCAAGCGACGAATAGCTCAACGGAATATTTCCGTTCCAAAATGCCCTGGCGACTATACCCGCGAGGATGACCGCCAGAGTCGCAAATTGAATCCGCCCGATTCGTTTCATCGACAATCAAGCCCCGGGCTGCTAAACCTGGTCAATCCACGGGTAGCACATTCGCAGGTTTCTCAGCCAGCTCATCCGCCATGGTGGCCGTAACGAAGTCGTTTGCCGCACCGACTCCTGGCCACTGCTTCAAGCTTATGAGGCGATACCCGCCGCCGCGCACGACCAGCAGCGAAACCATGGCAATCAGCGTTCCCAGTAGCGTCGCCGCCACGTACAGTGTGGCGCCCAGCTTGTTCAGCGGCACCACCAGCAGCGGCCAGAGCGCCACGCCAGTGGCGACCAGCATCACCAGAAACAGTCGCGGCCACACACGCGCCACGCCCAGGCATGCGCTGACGAGCACCACGGCAATCAGCGAATATCCCATCGCCAACACCACTGCGAACATGGAAATGTCGAACGTTTCGCCCATGTGTATCTGGTAGAAATGCCGCATCCCCTTGGCAATAGTCATCAGCACTGCCGCCACGGCGGTCGCGATCATTAGATGCCGGATTCCAAATTGCCAAACATCCGCGAGCAATGGATCTCCAGGGTCAATCCGAATCAGCCGCGCCCGGTACTTCCGCACGACACCGACCGACAGGGCCATGCTCAATGCCGGCAAGAATACCATCGACGCCGTAACGGGGAGTGCCTCGAGATGGCGGGGTATCCAACGCGACCAAAACTCGCAAGTGGACACGGCCCAGGTGACTGTCAATCCGCTGGCCGTGACCGCGCTTTTCAATAGCCAATTGGAATCTCCCAACACAAACCAATAGGATAACAACGCAACTTGCGCGACGACCATGCCCAGGTAGAGGCTTCCCAACGCGACGGGTGGATCGCCGTAACGCCAGGAAAACATCAGTTTGGTAATGACACTGGAAACCGCCAGCACGATCACCATCGCTACGATCCAGCGGCGCGGCCAGACAGATTCAGTGTTGTAGGACATGGCTCGCGCGCCTCACCGAGAAGTCTCATACAGTAACGCATGCCGCAACATGTCGAGCGCCTGTTTCGCCGCGCGATCGTGCAAAATTGCCGGGTGGCCGATGGTCGTGTCGGATTTGATCGATACGCCACCCGCCGTGGCTAGGGCGATATGAAACTCGGCCAGTGGCGCGTCGGGGATGGCGAGGGGAACGGGACCGATGGCCAGGCCAAAGTCAGCCGCGAATCGGGTGCGGCAGTCGATGGCCATGCGGGCGACTTGTTGTTGGGGACTTTCAGCGGGGCTTTTTGCGTCTGTTTGCGGCAAGACAAGGCCGCCGAGAAAACTGGCGCCGCCGGCTGAGCGTCTCGCCGCTTCCGCCAGCCAAAAGGCCAGCCGCCCCGCGGTGCCGACTTCGCTCGTCGAGAGCGTGCGCCCCGTTGCGGCCAGTTGTCGTAGCACAACATCTTGTAGTTCGTCATCCCCTTCGCCGAAGACCAGGTCGCCGAGTGCCTGCCGAATAATCGACGCCGTATCGGCAATCGCCGTTTCGCACGCGGCGGCCGAATCGCCGGTGGCGGTGATGCGCAGCGAGATCGTCGCGCCGTGGACCGTGATCCCCACGCTCGGCTCGCGCCCCCGGCGGATCAGATCGGGGAGCATGCTCTCCAATTGGCTTTCGCCGACGCCATAACACTTGATCGTGTGGTGCCGGATCACGCGCGCGGAACCGCTCATGGCAGAAAGCGCCGGCGCCACGGTCTCCCGCCACATCTCAAACATCTCGGCCGGCACGCCGGGCAAGCAGAACAGATAGCACGGCGGGCGACTCGCGCGAGCGACTTCCGCGGCGATTCCAGGGGCGGTGCCGTTCGGGTTCGGAATCGGCCGGCTCGCCGCGGGGAACATCGCCTGCACCCGGTTGCGCTCCGGCATCGGCCGATTGCGGCGGGCGAACAACGATTCAATGTGGGCCAGAGACGCCGGGTCGAGCACCAACTCGCATCCCAGTGCCGCCGCCACTGCTTCGCGCGTCAGATCGTCCGCCGTCGGTCCCAGTCCGCCGGTGGCGACGACTACGTCGGCCCGCTCGATCGCGGCGCGGAACACCGCGATGTTGCCGGCCAGATCGTCGCTGACCGTGGTATGAAACCGCACGGCAATGCCCAATTCCCCCAATCGCTGGCTCAGCCACGCGCTGTTCGTGTCGACCCGCTGGCCGCTGGTCAATTCGTCGCCGATGGAGATGACTTCTGCGTGCATAACAGCGGCTATGATTTGACTATGGTGTCAAATTGAGATCGAGCAGTGCGACTTTTACTTCTATTTCGTCCAGATCAAGGCC
>JAIOQB010000063.1 GCA_021413585.1 Planctomycetia bacterium | reverse complement strand
GCCGCATGCGCCTGCTGCACCCGACTCGCAAAGCTCACACGATCCGCCAGGGCTGCCGCTCCCGATCCGCCCCACCGCCCACCATCCGAGCCACGACCAACACAATTACCGGACACTATTGGGCTTGCCCAGCAGTGCTTTTCTTCAGCCACTTCATAGCCGCGAACCGTCGAGAAAACTCGGCCGATGGGGAAGGCTGAAGCTGCCGATGCACTTGAGTCCCGCGCCGAACCTATTTTCATCGCTTCCAAAAATATTTCTGACGCCTTTTTTCTCTGTCTGGTAGGATGTGGGCCTTAACGGCGACGCGGAGAATTGCTGCGTTCAACTTATCGGCGTGGGGGCACCATGAGGGATCGTAAGAAGCGCCAACAGTTTCTGGTTGGGATGATCGTGTTTGGCATGGGGGCCGTTCTTCTAGTTGGCATGGGCCTCGTCTACGTCACAAAGCAGCTAGAGATCCTCCCATCGCCTGCTCATCGCGGCGACTACTTTGTCCGAGCCATGATGCCCAGCGTGGACGACGGACAGGGGGCCGACCTGCCGACGGAATTAGGGGAGGAAATCAAAGCGATTCCAAACATCGCCAACGTGCAGACTGTCGGCTTCGCGAATAGCAAGGTCGGCGATCAAGCGGTAGTTATTGTGGTTGAGGAATTTGCCGGAGAGGGTGGGCGAGAGTTCGACCTCGTGAAGGGGGATCCCAAACAGGTGTCCGCGCAAATGGTGGCCGGCAACGTCATCATCGGCAGCGGGCTCGCCCAGCGAACCGGTTTGACCGTCGGCAGTTCGATTCCGTTGAAAACGAAGGACATGAAAGATTCCGTTTCGGTTCGCGTGGTCGGGATCACCAAAGAATACATGGCTGGCGGCCTGACGATGTACATGGAGAAAAGCGCTGCCCAAAAAATACTTGGCATTGTTTGTGTGAATGCGTACATCATCAACGCCGCTCCCGGAAAAGTCGACGAAGTCGGTGTTGTCCTGGAGGCGCTCTGTGAAAAACGCGGTCTGGTTCTGCAGTCGCGGAAGGAAAAGATACTGAAGGAAAAAATCAAGTTCGCCACGATGGCCGGCGGGGCTGCGCTGGAAGTGATATCGGAGGCAGGCACCGGTTTCGACGACCAGGACGTGCTAGAGAAGATCGAGCACGTCCACGGAGTGGTGGCCGCCGTCCCCGTCATACGTCGCGTTTCGGTGATGTTTGTCGATCAACCCGACTCCAAGAACGCCAAGCCGGCTGGCGACGCTACCCCCAAAGCCGCCGATGGAGCAGCCGCTGCCGGGGCGAGCAAAAACCGCCGAAAAGTCCTGGTCGAAGTGTTGGGTATCGACCCAGCCAGGGAAAAGGCCGTACGGGACTACCGGCTTCAGGAAGGCCAGATCCTGGTCGATGCCAATTTTGCAAAGGCCCTGCATCTGAATGTCGGCGACGAAGTGCGGCTGATGACCCCGTCGCGGATGAAGCCCTTTAAATTTCGCGTCGTCGGGCTGATCTTCCCCCTTTCCGGATCAACGGGCAACCAGGGGGCCGTTTACATGCCCCTCGAGGTGGCCCAGAACCGATTCGATTGCAAGGGGATGGTCGACAGCATTCAGGTCGCTACCCACGACGAAGAAGAGTTGAAAAGCGTCGAAGCCTCCATTAGCCGGATGCTTCCGCCGGGCCTGGTGATCCGCAGCCGAGCCAGCAAGACGCAGTAGACCGACGAGACCCTGCCCTCGACCGAACACAGGGACTGAATCGCGCCCGGTGGCACGCAGTAGTTCCTAAGGTGCCACTGCTGGCTTGTCCAGCTTGTCCAGCGGTGCTTTTCTTCGGCCACTTCTTAGCCGCGAACCATCGAGAATCCTCGGCGGATGGCCTGTCTGCTGCTGCCGTAATTCAACCGCGAAGCGGTTGCACTCCCCAGCCCGGGGTCAGGCCGCCGCAGGCGACCGCCACCCCGGGTGGCCGAGCGTTTCAAACAGTTCCACTCTGTAAGAGTGGCGCAAGCGAATCTTGTTGAACGCTTTCAGCGTTACCGCAACAACCATGGGTAATTACAGCTTGAGGAGTCTTGCCATCGAACATAAAAGCGAAACGAGTTGCCATGTTGTTTAATGGCGCACTTTCGTGTTAACCAGAGACTTTTCGAGAGTCACGATACTTTGCGGCGACAGTCTTGTGCCCGCCACTGACAGTGTTTTCAACTGGGTCATTTGCTGCAACGTACTTAGCGCGTGATCGCTGATAAGTGTGTTATCAAGCGACAGAGCTTCTAATCCATTCAGTTGCTTAAAAACCACGAGACTGGCGTCGGTCACTTTTGTATTTGATACGTTCAACGACGTTAAGGATTTCAATACATGCAGCTCTTTGACGCCCACGTCCGTGATTGGAGTGTCACACAAGTTAAGCTGCTCAAGGTCTTTAAGTTGCGCAATTTCGGATAGCGACCGGTCCGTAATGTTGGCGCCAAATAATGACAGTCTTTCAACATCTTTAACTTCATGGAGATCTGCCAATGAAACGTCGTTCCCCTTCCAGTATGGAATCCAGAGTCCAAATCGCAGCTCATTTTCGAGAGACAGTTGGAATCGCGCCTTTCCATCGTTTATCTTCACATTTATCCAGCCGCCCTGTTGCAATATACTTGCACACAATCGCCGGTGTTCTTCCGTCGGAGACCCACACCACTCGATTGCAATATCCGGACGAAGCGAGGCCAGTCGTCCACGTCCGGCTTCAGTAATGCGTGTCGAATAAATGAGCAGTCTCTTCAGTTCTTTGCGCTCAGCGAGATGATCGATACTGGCGTCGGAGACTTCGGTAAAGCTCAAGTTCACTACTTGCATCTCTGGCATTTGCTCAACGTCTTGATCCGAAATTTGGCTGCCGCACAAAGTTAGATACCCGCCAGAGGCAACTTTGCTCAATGCACACAGTCCATTGCCAGATACTTTTGCCCCGGGCAAGTGACAAGACTGAAGGCCCCGAAGTGCTTCAGAGTGAGACAATAATTGATCATCCGCGCCAGCCGGAAAAAACACCATGCGGACTGAGGAAAAAAAGTCGACTCCAAGAACTTTTCTCAACCACTCAGGCCCTGAGGACTTTTTTCGCATGTCTGGCATCGCAAGCGGCGATGGCGAATCAAATTGAAAATCGTAATATACAGTCGCCCCAGAATGAACTAGCTTGTTCACTGCAGCCTGCTGTTGGCGAGCGCGGTGCAAGCAGCCGCCAAACCAGCCCGTTGCTATACCGATCACGACAAAGGCGGTTAACAGCGTACGGAGACTAAATTGCAGTTTACCGGGGCCATTCGACTTGGCAGAGGACGGACTCATTTTGTTCGACCTAAGCCGGCAACGGCGTCACCGGCGGGGGCGGCGGCGCGGGGGCGATTCTTGGGATTGGCGGCAGTTCGATCGTGAACTGCGTGCCGCGGCCCACTTCGCTTTGCACCAGCAGGCAGCCGCCGTGGGCTTCGATGATCTTGCGCGTGGTCGGCAGGCCCAGGCCGCTGCCTCCTTGCTTCGTCGAGAAGAACACCTCGAACGCGCGGGCGAGCGTTTTCTCGTCCATGCCACAGCCGGTGTCGATCAAATCCAGGGCCACGCGGCCGGCGGAAACGCGCGAGCGGACCACCAGTTGCCCGCCTCCCTCCATCGCCTGCTGAGCGTTGAGCAGCAGGTTCAATAGCGCCGCCTGAAACGCCTGCAAGTCCAGCAGCACGCTGGGCAGATCGGGCTCGAGATACAGAATCACCTCACTGCGGGCTTCATCCGCCTGGGGGCGAAAGAAATCGAGCGCCCTGGTGACCTCGGCGTTCAAGTCGCTCGGCTCCAGGTCCAGCCGGCGCACGCGGGTGACTTTCAAAAAATCGTCCAGCAAGTCCTGCAACCGCTGGCACTCGCGCTGCACGACGGAGATCTTGCTCGCCGCGCGGCGCTCGCGCAGCGACTCGGCCGGACGAAAGTCCTCAGCCAGCAATTCCAGGTTCAGCCGGATCGTGGAGAGCGGGTTCTTAATCTCGTGGGCCAGCGACCCAATCAGCGCGACAATTTCGCCATACTGATCCGACGCCCGCACGTCGGCATCGGCGGCCTGGCCGTTGCTGGCGGCAG
>JAIOQB010000181.1 GCA_021413585.1 Planctomycetia bacterium | reverse complement strand
CAATTCCGTGTGATGCGAACGTGTCGTGGCGCCGCAAGCCGACGACCGGATCGGGGGACTCATCGCGGGCCACCGTCTTCCAGGTCAGAACTGGCTGCCACGTCAAATCTAGCTCATAGCCGGTCCGGACCGGGGCGGATTACCCCCCGATTGCTTTAAAACAGCATGCTTGACATAGCAATTCCATAAGCTACGGTCTGTATAGGGAGAATTAGGGATTCTGGTTGGATGTTCATCCAACTTCCCCTCGTCAAACATCGCGTCAAAAATCTCATCACAACCGCATTTGGCACAACGCCATCTACGACGCTCCGACGCCGCAACCGACGCTGGACATCGCCTTGACGCTGCGCCGATGCTAAACCGGCCCATCGTAGGAGGCGTTATGAACCTCGCATTGAAGCTGCGCCGTTTCGTCGTTTCGGAAGAAGGCCCGACCGCGGTCGAATATGCGGTGATGCTGGCCCTGATCGTGATTGGCTGTCTGGTGGCGATCCAATCCCTGGGCACCAACACGAATGCCACATTTGACAAGATCGCGAATTCGATGAAGTGAAGGCCCTGTCCCGTCGCGCGCGGGTGCCTGTGACTGAACCGAGCGCAGCGGAGTGAAACCGCAGACGACTTGCGCCGCTGAAGTGTAGCTAGCTGCGGAGGCCACTTGTGACCCTCCCCCAACCTCTCGCTGAAAGGGAGGGGAGTTCCGTCACTGGGGCATCACACGGAGCGTGATGGGTGCTATCAACTACAGTTACAGTTTACTTTCCGCTGACGGCCGGTTCGGTGGGCAGGTCGGATGGAGTCCACAGGAACCATTGCGTGGTTTCATCCACCAGCGCGGTCAGGCGCGGCTTGCCGCTGACGGGGTCGAGGCCGAGGAACTGGAAGTCGTGCCCGCCCTGCTTGGTGAGCGTTTGCAGCACGTAGGCGTCGTAGCCGTTGTGCTTGCCCGAGTAGCGCAGGTACCAGCGGCAGTGCGGCTTCTCGTCTTGCCCCTCGATGTTTTCGACGATCTTGATCTGGCCCGTTTCATCGGTCGCCAGCAGCCAGTTGCGGGCGGGCGAGTTCGACAAGCTTTGGATCACGCAGGCTTGCATCAACTCCCGCTCCGGGGCGACGGTGCGGATGGTCCAATAGGTGTCGCCATGGTTCTCGTCGCTGCGGCGGTTGAGGACCAGTTCCTTGCTGGCGGCGTCGAAGCCCAGGTAGTTGCTGAAGACGCGACGCGGCGTGGCGGAGAGGCTCTGGAACGTGCGCGGGCGAACGAGGCCTGGCATCTCGGCATGAGTTGTGGTGCCGCAGATCAACAAGGCGGCGAGAGTTATTAACGTCAGTAAACGCTGGCCAGCAGTTTTCGTCATGGTGTCGCTCCCGTGTGGCAATCGTTCGGCCGCCGGGCGCGCAACCACGTAAAGGCACCAGCGCCGAACGCCTCACATTGTGGTTCGAGGCCGGAGGGAATGCAAATCATAGCCCCCTTCGGGCTAGTGAGCTTATTGGAATCGCATATCAACCCGTGGTGCGGCCCGGTGCGACCCCCGGGCGGAGCCCGGGGCTATGGGGTCGGAAACTACTTGCGGCCGTTTCCTTCGACGCTCCGGCGGGCCCAGGCGGCGGCGCCGGCTACGGTGGCGTCGTCTCCCAGCTTGGCGGCGACGATCTTCATGCCGGCTGCCATCGACGGCAAGGCCTGCTTCTCCGCCGCCTCGCGCACCTCTTCAACGAACAGCTTCGGCATCGCCTCGACCAGCCCGCCTCCGAGCACGACGATATCAGGGGCCAGCAGATTCGCCACGCTGCCGACCGCCGTTCCAATATGCTTGGCAGCTTGCCGCACGATTCGTTCGATCGCTTCGTCGCCGGCTTCGATGGCCCGCGAGAGCGCGCCGCTGCGAATGGCCGCCACGTCGGTGCCGCCGTCGGCCAGCAGGTGCGGCGCCTGGCCGCGGTAGGCCGCCATGGCCGCCGAGGCGGCGATGAACAACCGGCTGGCGACCGCTTCCAGGCAGCCGTGACGCCCACAACCGCACAGCGGCCCGCCGGGCATCACCTGGATGTGGCCGATTTCCATGCACGAGTTCGTCTTGCCGCGCAGGATGCGATCTTCATAGATGCAGCCGCCGCCGATGCCGGTGCCGGGGAATACGCCCAACGCACAGTGTGCATCGCGGGCGGCGCCAAACCGATATTCCCCATACACGCCGGCATCGACGTCGTTGACGACATACGCCGGGCACTTCAGCGCCTTTTCGAGAATGTCCTTGAGCTTGATGTTCTCCCAACCCAGGTTGGGGGCGAGATGCATGATGCCGCGGTCGAGGTCGAGGATGCCGGGGCAGCCGATTCCCAGGCCGCTGAGCGCCTTGTCGGTCACGCCCGCTTCGACCTGGGCTTCGTTGATGAGCTTGATGATGCGGTCGACGCCCGCCTCGGCCCCTTCGTTTCCTTTGGTCTTGGCCCGCTTGCTCCCCAGCGGGCGGAACTCCGCGTCAAAAATCGTCGCCTGCATCTTGGTCCCCCCCAGGTCGAAGCCGACCCAGAAGGTTTTTTCGTCCTTGTCTGCCATTGGTGATTCCGTCCCAGGTGAAGCGGCGGCGCGGGTTCTCGATACCGCATCGAGAGGAGGCCGCCAGATCGCATCATATCGAATTCAGCACAACGTAACCGCTGCGGGGCGAATTGAACAGTCAGGCGGAGCGATATTGCCGCAGCAATTTTTCCGTGGCGAGCGGGAGGGCGAATGCGGCTTCCGCCCGGTCGCGAGCGGCGCGGCCGAGACGGCTTCGCAGGGCCTTATCCGTTCCCACGGCAATAATGGCATCGGCCAACGCCGCCGCATCAGCCGGCTCGATTAACTGGGCCGATACTTGCGATCCAGAAAAGATCTCCGCTGTGCCGCCGACGTTGGTCGCCACCACCGCCACCCCGCACGCCGCCGCCTCCAGCAGCACGCGGCCGAGCGGTTCCTGGCGGGCAGGATGGACTAGCAGCGTTAGTTCCGGCAATAGGTTGGCCACGTCGTCGCGGCGACCGAGAAAATGGACGCGGTCCGCCAGTGGCGGCGTGTTGGCAGCGGCGTGAAGTTGCTGCTCAAATCGCCGGCTTTCGTCCTTGGTCGACCACCGCTCGCCGACGATCACGAAATGGGCCTGTGGCCAACGGGCCAATACGGCCGGCGCAGCGGCCAGCAGCACGTCGGTTCCTTTGCGAGAGCCCAGTTGGCCGATGATGCCGATCAATGGGGCATCGGCCGGCAGGTGCAATTCGCGATGCAGATAGCCCGTCGGCGGGCGGGGAGAAAATCGCTCCAGATCGACACCGTTGTGGACGACCGCCATTCGCTCCGCGTCAACGCCTTGCGCGGCGTGGAATTGTCGGGCTGCTTTGGAGACGACAACCAAGCGGCGGTGCGAGTTGACATCGTCGATCGCCTGACGGCTCAGCCGCACCATATCGCGCACATGGCCGATGCTTGGGATATTTAATTGCGCAGCCACCGGGCCGGACAATCGGGCCATCGACAGGCTATTGGCGTGCAGGATATCCGGCCGGCAGCGGTCAAGAATCGCCGCCAACTCCGCGCGGCACGCTTCCAGCGGACGACGGGCAACGGGGCCGGCGCGCGGCACGTCGTGTACGTCCTCGTGCCATTCGACAGGCAGGAGTTCGACCCCTTCGCGATGCAATGCGTCGGCCAGTGGGCCGCGCGGCGGGCCGATCGCACGGAAGTTACAACCCGCGGCCCGCAACCCTGGCAACAACGCCAGCAGTGAATTCTCACCGCCGCTGAGGGTGGGGTATTCAAAGAGGAGGAGGACGTCCATCGGCGAGGGCGCAGCGAAATATTACGGACTGGAGTTCGGAATCGCAGCGCGCGACGCTACGGTGACGCGAAACCAACAGCTCACTAGCCCGAAGCGCAAGCGAGGGGGCATCGCTTTTCGTGCTTCTCCCTCGCTTGCGCGTCGGGCTAATGAGTTGTTGGCAAGGAAAAAGTTTAGAGCCGCGCTTCTGGGGGTTCACTTCGCTGTGCTTCGTTCAACCCCAGGCACCCCAAAAACGTCCGCAGGCACCCTTACAACAACCCGTAATTCACCAGCGTCCGGCGCAGCTTCTCTTCCAGCGCCGGCTCAAGCTGCGTCATCGGCATCCGCACTTCGCCCGTGTCGCGTCCCAGCAGCTTCATGGCGGCTTTGATCGGCACGGGGTTGGTGGCCAGCCCCAGCATGTCGCGGCAAAGCGGAAACAGCTTCTTGTGCAGGGCGAGGGCCTCGGCTTGCTTGCCGGCGTCGAAGGCCCGCGTCAGGGCGATCATGTCCTTGGGCACGATGTTGCCGACGACGGAGACCACGCCCCGCCCGCCGACCGCCAGCATCGGCAGCGTCATGCTGTCGTCGCCGGCCAGCACCGTCAGGTCCGTGGCCGCCACGATGTGCGACACCTGATCCATCCGGCCGCTCGCTTCCTTGACCATGGCGATGTTCTTTAGCTCCGCCAGGCGGATCATGGTTTCCGGCTCGATGTTGCAGCCCGTCCGGCCAGGGATGTTGTAAACGCAGATGGGAATGTCCACCGCTTCGGCCAGGGCGCGGAAGTGGCGATAGAGCCCTTCCTGATTCGGCCGGTTGTAGTAGGGGGCGACCACCAGGGCGGCGTCGGCGCCGGCCTGCGCGGCCCAGCGAGTCAGCCGCAGGGCCTCGTTGGTGCTGTTCGATCCGGTGCCTGCCATGACGCGGGCCCTGCCGGCGGCGGCTTGCACTACCGCAGCGATGACGCGCTCGTGCTCGTCGTGCGTCAGCGTCGGAGACTCGCCGGTGGTGCCGACGGGGCACAGGCAGGGAGTGCCGGCCGCAATTTGAAACTCCACTTGCTGCCGCAGCCGATCGTAGTCAACTTCTCCGCCGCGCAAGGGGGTCGAAATCGCCACGCTCAAGCCGGCAAATGCTTCGCCTCGTGTAGCCATGAAAATCTCAGGGGTTGAAATGGATCCATTCCGCCGCAAGTATCTGACAACGAATGCACGCCTCACTCAAGGGCAGGCAAGCTGCCCATGGCACCCGGGATTTTGCCCGCCGCCGATCGACGAAGCTTATTCCGTCCGGGCCGCCACGACAAGCTGTTTCATCTCGCGCACCGCCTGTTGGAACCCCACCATCAGGGCTCGGGCGACAATGCTGTGCCCAATATTCAGCTCCAGCATCCCGGGCAAAGCGGCCACGGGCTGGACGTTGACATAGTTCAGCCCATGCCCGGCGTGCAGGGCCATGCCCAACTGCTGGATCCGTGCGCCGGCGGAGGCCAGCTTCACCAATTCGTCCCTCCGAGCCGCCCCGGCGGCCAGCGCGTATTGCCCCGTGTGCAACTCGACCGCCTCGACATTCATTCCGGCACCCGCTTCGATCTGCGCCAAATCAGGATCGAGGAACAGACTGACGGAAATACCCTCCGCGTGCAGCCGCTCGACAGTCTTGGCCACCACGGCGCGGTGGGCCAGCACGTCGAGTCCTCCTTCGGTGGTCACTTCCTCCCGGCGTTCCGGCACCAGCGTCACTTGCTGCGGACGCACCCGGCAGGCGAGTTCCAGCACGCCGTTGTCGCAGGCCATCTCCAGGTTGAGCTTCACCTTGACCGTTTCGCGCATCACCAGCAGGTCGCGATCCTGGATGTGGCGGCGATCCTCGCGCAGGTGCAGCGTGATGCAGTCGGCGCCCCCCAGCTCGGCCGCCATGGCGGCCCAGGCGGGATCGGGCTCGTTGGTCCGCCTGGCCTCGCGCACGGTGGCCACATGATCGATGTTCACTCCCAACTCTGGCATGGATTGAAAGTCTCCGGGAAGCGGCGAGGAACAGGTCGAGCGGGTGGAAGTATCGACGATGGCGGCAATGCCGAAAATTATAGACATCGCCGGGCGAATCTGAAACGGGCCGCAGGAGCAGCGAATCCGGGGCTCCGGTGTTTCCGTTTTGCCACATGCCGTCCCAAAACGCCTCGCAAGGCGGAGAAAATCAGGCCGATTTACTCGTCAGGCATGCGACCTTTTCTACCGCATGGTCGCCACGACCGATTTGGCGGAATTGAGCTAGAGTTTCGATAAGGTGCGTCAGCGTCGTAGGTCAGGCCACTGGCCTGACCTACGGGGAGTGCGCTTTGCCGCACAAGGAATTACGTTCGCAACGAGCCAAATTATCATAGGTCCAACACCAACTTCTCTTCCGACTCGTCTTCTGTCTTGACGGACCTCCGCCGCATGAACTGCCAGCAACTTGCCGCCCGCATCGAGGAGATTCGCCCCGGCACACCGCCCCGCGACGTGGCCCGGCTATGCCTGTTGTTTGCCAATTCCGTCAACAACATGTCGGTGCTGGAAGACGAGCGAGAACTCAGCAGCGTCTGGAAATCAACCGGGCTGCGCCTCCAAGCCGCCACCGACCAGCACGCCGCCATGACGGAAGAGCTGGAACGCCTGGCCACCACCGACCCGGACCATCTCAACGCCGACCAAATCTGGGTCTTGGTCCGAGCGATCAAAGTGCAGAGCCAGATTCTGCAGCTCTATTTGGGCCAGCCGGGGATGGACGAGTAGCGCCGCGCCGGCGTTGCCATCTCAAACGGTCGCAGCCTTCACCCGGGGTGCTACGCCGCAGGAAAGCTGGCGCCGCACCGGGCACTCGCCAGCAGTATTTGGTACTCAAGAACTCTTATTGATGTATCCAACTCACGCATACAAAGCGTTAAGATAGGGGGGCGTTTGTTCCTCTGAGGACTGCACGACGTGGCGGGCTTGTGGTCCAGGCGTTTCCCAAGTTTCCGCAGCACATTGAAGGCGGAATGACCGGTATCTCTATCAGATAAGAAAAGAAGCCTGCAAGGCGTGAAGCAGATCAAGGAATTTCGGCTGCTTACAACGCTTGTAACTTGATTCCACGCGGCCGATAATGGTCGGCGTGTTGACGATTCGGGCCGCGGTGCCGACTCGGCGAGTCGTTTTGCCGACACGCTCCGTTTCAAAATGTTTCCCGGCGGCGGCGTTCGATCCAGGAGTCAACCATGCGCCAGATCGCAATCATTGTCACCTCGCTTGCCCTCGTCGGCTCATTGATCTCCTACCCGCGGCCTGCCAAGGCCAATGAGAAGCTCGATGCCGCTTGGAAGGAGTTGGAGGGGAGTTGGCGCGTGCAGAGCGCCAAGGCGGGCAGCCAGGAACTCCCCATGAACGGGGTTGTCTATACACTGGGCAAGGAACAGTCGTCATTGGGAAAAGGAGGTTCTAGCGAGGAGATGAAGTGTACCATCTTCGCGGCCGCCACGCCTTTTAAGATCAATTTGGCGCCCGTCAAGGACAATGACAACGGCATCAACACGATGCACGGCATTTATAAAATCGACGGCAACACGCTGACGATCTGCTGGGCTGTGGGGACCGCCGAAGAAAATAAAACAACGGACGGCGGTAAAACCGTCTCCGATGAACCCAAACACACCTCCGGCAAGCGGCCGACAAAGTTCACCACGGAAGACGCCATGCTGATGACTCTGTCGCGGGTTGAACCGACGACGGACGCTCCGGCAACGGAAAAGCCCAGCGGTCTGGCCGTCAAGGACGCTCGGACCTGGCACAATTTGTCCGGGCGTCCGCTGGAGGCTGCACTGGTGAAAGTGAAAGATGACGGCGTTGTGCTGCGCCGCGCCAGCGACTCCAAGGAGTTTACCATCCCACTTAGTACGCTCTCGGTGGCCGATCGAGCGTTTTTAAAGAAAGTTGCGGAGACGCAGCCAGCGGAGGAAAACGCCGAACCGGTCAAAAAGGTTCGCCCTAAAGTCGCCCTCAAGGCTCCGAAGGCACCCGAAGCTGCCGATCGGTTCAATGCGCAGATATTGCCCATCGGGGATGCGCAGCGTAAGGCGTTCAACAAGGAACGTGAGGGGAAGTGGGTCGAAGTGACGGGCTGGGTTAATTCAATCAGCGTGTCGTGGAAAGACCCGAAAGCCAAACCCACCGCTTCCCTGGCAGCGCTGAACGATGAAAAAAAGGGCTTTCATCGAAGCAACGTCGACTTTAACCGCTCGATATCGGGCGTCTTCTTGTACGATCTCCCCTGGCTCCATTTCAGCTTTGGCAGTGAAGTCACGCTCCGCGGCATCATGAACTCCAAGGGCCAGCTCGACGATGCCCGCATCATCTCGGTCAAAGGGGAGCCGGTGGAATGTTTTTCTCCGGAAGAGCTGGTCGCCCTCTACGACAAGTCGCCGGAAGACTTTGACTCGTTTGCTCGGGATAAGGATTTCATCGTGAAGGGAAGGATCGCAGACTTCGCCTACACAGATCCGGAGTCGCAAGTTCCTTACATGCAATGCGCCGATGGCGCGCAGGTCCGCCTCTTTCTCATCAACCGTCTGGCATTTATGGGGCGCTATACGCGCGAAGCGTGGTGGAAAGACGTGCATCAAAACGAGGAACTTGCTATCTATGGCTCTCCCGGTGGCACCAAATTCGGCGGGCAACGAGAGTTCTTGTTCATCGCTCTGATGGACTGCACTCGCTTTCCCTTGGAAGGCCTTCCCAAGACGGCTGCGGGACGACCTGCCCGGCACGCCGCGGCTGAAAAATCGGCGTCGGTCCCAAAGCGGACCGCGGCCAAGCCCAAGGTACCCAAGGTGGTCACCAATTCGATCGGGATGAAACTGACGCTGATTCCCGCAGGAGAGTACGTTGGGGGCACGCCCGACAATTTTCCAGACCACTGGGACGCCGAGCATCCGCGTCGCGTGCGCATCACGCAGCCGTTTTACATGGGTGTTTATGAAGTGACTCAAGCTGAATACCAGCAGTTGATGGGGAACAACCCAAGTCAGAATGGGGCTCACGCTCGCAACCAGAAAATGATCCCGGGGCAGAAATCCGATCGTTTTCCGGTGGATTCGGTCTCGTGGAAGAACGCCTGCGATTTCTGTCAAAAGCTCAGCGATAAAGAAGGCAAGACGTACCGGTTGCCGACGGAAGGGGAGTGGGAGCACGCCTGCCGGGCGGGAACCAAGACACTTTATCACTATGGCGATTCCTTGTCGGCAGCGCAGGCCAACATCGATGGCGGGCATCCCTACCACGCTCCCCGAGGTCCCAGCGCTGGGTCACCCGTGGCCGTTGGTTCGTATCGTGCCAACGCGTTCGGGCTCTATGACATGCATGGCAACGTGAGCGAATGGTGCGAGGATTATTTTGACGAGAACTACATTCTCATGGCTCCGGTTGAAGACCCTCCGGGACCGGCAGCAGGGTTGAGCCATGTGATCCGCGGCGGAGGTTGGGAGAGCGACGGCTACAACTGCCGCTCCACGTGTCGAGCCGGCGACGGGCAAACAATTTCGGGTCCAGATCGTGGGTTCCGCGTCGTGCTGGAGATACCTCACGCTGAAGATGAGCATCAACCGCTGGCCAAAGGTTCGATCAAACCGATCAAGGTAGCCAAGGCCAATGCCGCTGGAATGGACCAGTACGTAACGGAATTGAGGGAAGCGGGAATCCTGGAGTTCGATAAATACAATAAGATCGCGCCGTCCACAGTCGCGGTGCTCAACAAGGTCAATGGCCAACGTGCCAGCCTGGGGGAGCTCAGCCGAATATCGGGTTTACTCGAACTGCGGCTCGAGCAATGCAATCGGCTGGCGCCGAAGGACTTTGGCTTGCTGGTGAACTTCAAAGAACTGTACCGTCTGAATTTGAAAGAATGTGCATTTACTGATGGGGCCATGCCGCTGTTGGCTGAGATTCCAACATTGAACATACTGTACCTCGAAAAGACGCAGGTAACGGAGAAAGGCCTGGCGGCACTGCCGCCGGGGCTGAAGCATCTGCAAGTTTTTCGAACGCAATTCGCCCCCGGCGCATTTAAGAACCTGGCAGTCATGCCAAAGCTCGATTCTATCATCATGGAAGATGTAAACATCGACGACGATGGATTGGCGGGGTTCGCCAAGCAACCTTCCTTGGCGACCATTCAAATCATGCGCGGCAAGTTCACCGACAAAGGACTAGAACATTTGAAAGCGATGCCCAAGCTCGACAATCTCTGGCTGCGCGAATGTCCTGGCATCACCGACGCAGGACTGGTCCACCTTCAGGCGATTCCCAAATTGCGACTGCTCATGCTGAAAGGATCCACAAATGTTACTCCTGACGGACTCAAAGCCCTGCGGAAAGCACGCCCCGACGTGGATGTTTCAAATAAATGACCAGTTGTTAAAGGGGAAATAATTCGCTCCACGTCCTCGCTGCGGTGCGTTCGTTGCAACAATTAGATTGCCCATGGATGCGGGACCGGTCTTCGACCATTTCGTGACGGTGTCCGTGCTGCGTGTAATGCAGGCCGAGCCAATCAACGGCCGTAACTCCGCGGCGTGAGACGAGTGTCAGTTCGCAGCCCCAAATAGCCCCAGGCTCTGCCCCAGGGGTTGCGCCGCGGGAAAGGTAAAACCGAGAAGATGATTGCTTCCTTGGAAGTAATCATGAAAATCGGACAAAAAGGGGTAGTTAGATGAAGTTAGACTTTGAACTGGAGCCATATAAAGGCGCACTACCCGTAACCTTTGGGATGTCTGAGGAACAAGTAGCCGAGATTCTCGGTCCAATTGAATATGCGGAGCAAGAGCCGGATGGCAGCCTGAGTGAGTTTCGCGAGGGCATGCGAGTAGGTTATTGTAGCCCCCCACGCCATGTAGTTGAGATTAGTTTCACTCCGGGTGAAACATTGTATTTTGACGGAATTGGTCTTCTCGGACGAAATGATCTTTGCAAATTGCTATTGCGATATGATTCACATCCAAAAGAACTACTTGGATTCATGGTGTTTCTGGAATTAGGAGTATCCATTTCGGGATATCATGATCGCGAGAAAGGACACCGAGCGATAAATGTGTTTTCTAGAGGTCTATATGATGATCTACTCGCGTTGAAGTGATGTGCGCGTTCAGCAACGGCGTGTGCGCAAAGCGTTAACCGATTCACCCCCGGGCGGAGCCCGGGGCTATGTGAGCTTCGCCCGCCACATTCACTCCGCGAAAATCGGCAGGGCGTTGTTCGGCATTTGCAGGATGATGCAGGCCACGGCGGTGCCGAATTGCTCGCACACGCTGGGGTCTTGCCACGAGCCGTTGGCTTGCTGCCGCGAGAGCAGCTCCTGGCGGATCGCGGGGTACCACTGCCGCCAGTAGTCGCCGCCGGCGTGCCACATCGCTTGCACGGCGTAGTAGTGGCCGTAGAAGTAATGGCCGACCGACTCCGTGCCTCCCCTGCCGGGCATGAATCGCATCAGGTACTTCAAGCCGGACTCGATCTCGCGGCCCTGGAAAATGCCGGCGCTGTACAGCGACACCACGCCAGCGGCGGTCAGCGGGAACGTGACCTGTCCTTGCGGCAGCATGTACATGAAGCCGCCATCGGGGCGCTGGCTGCGCTTGACGTAGTCGATCGCCTTGGCGCGAGTTTCCTTCGGCACACTCAGGCCGGAGTCCGACGCAGCCCGCAGCGCCATGATCTGGCAGATGGTGATCGACAAGTCGGCGTCCGACTTTTGCGGCGCGTAGCGCCAGCCCCCTTGATCGTTCTGGCAAGTGACGATCAGCTCAACCGCTTTTTTCACCTTGTCGCGCAGGTCGTCCCGGCGGCGCGACATGCCCACGATTTCGGAGAGAAACATCGTGGCGAAGCCGTGGCCGTACATCTGGTCCATGCCGTTGGCCACGGAGATGAAGCCGGTATCCTGCACGGCCCGCGCGATGTAGTCGATGCTGCGGTCCAGCGCCTTGCCGTATTTTCCTTCGCCCGGCGGATCGCCGCTGGCGAGCATCGCCAGGCCGGCCATGGCGGTGACGGCCACGCCCGACGGGTAACCCATCGCGCCGTACGCCCCGGCAAAACGCCCGCCGGTCTTCTGCTCGCGGACCAA
>JAIOQB010000180.1 GCA_021413585.1 Planctomycetia bacterium | reverse complement strand
CGAGCCGCCGGTGGAAGGGGCCGAGTACCTGGACCTGACGTTGCCTGGCGCTGCCATCGGCGAAGTGCAGCCGCTGAAGTTCCGCATCGCGAAAGCGCAAATTGAGAAGCTCGATCCGCCCGCAGCCGCGCCACCCGCGGGGGCGCCCCCTAAGCCAGGGGAAATCCGTTCGCAGCCCGAGGACCGTAAGTAGGTTCCGCCTGCCGGGCGGTACCTTCGTTGCAATTTGTGAGCGGATTGGCGCTAGCCACCGGTCCTAGTGCCGGCCGCTAACATGGACCGGCGGCTAGCGCCGTACCGCTCACAGGTCACGCCCGGCAGGCGAGACCTTGGCCGCATTGAATCACTTCCCGCAGTTCGGATATTAACCATTTCCACGCTCACACTAGTTACCGGCGGCACGGGCTTTTTGGGCCGTTATGTCATCGAGCAACTAGCGGCCCGCGGCGATCGGGTGCGGGCACTGGTGCGCCGCGAGGACGCCGGCCTGCGAGCGCTGGGTGTCGAGCAGCATGTTGGCGATCTGCGCGACGCGGCCGCGGTTGCGACAGCGTGCCAAGGGGTCGACATCGTTCAGCACATCGCCGGCGTGGCGGGGATCTGGGGACCATGGAATACGTTTTACGAAGGAAACGTGCTGGCGACGCAGCATGTGCTGGCCGCCTGCCGGGCCCACGGCGTCGAGCGATTGGTGTTCACCAGCAGCCCGAGCGTGACGTTCGACGGCAGTCCGCAAAATGGCATCGATGAGTCGGCCCCGTATCCGACTCGTTGGCTGTGCCACTATCCACACACGAAGGCACTGGCCGAGCAGGAAGTGCTTGCGGCCAACGGCAGCGGCGGATTGCGGACGTGCAGCTTGCGGCCACACTTGATCTGGGGGCCGCGCGATCCGCACCTTCTGCCGCGGTTGTTGGCCCGTGCCCGCGCGGGGCAGTTGCGGCGGATTGGGGACGGTAGCAATCTGATCGACATGGTGTACGTGGAGAACGCGGCGGCCGCGCAACTGCGGGCGGCCGATGCGCTCAATTCTAATCCCGCCGCGGCGGGAAAGGCGTACTTCATCAGTCAGGGGGAGCCGGTGAATTGCTGGCAGTGGATTGACGAGTTGCTGGCGCTGGTTGGGATCCCGCCGCTGTCAAAAAGCCTGAGTTTGCGAACTGCCTATCAAATCGGAACCGTGCTGGAAGGAGTGCATGGTTTGCTGCGGCTGAAGGGAGAGCCGCGGATGACCCGGTTCCTGGCCACGCAATTGGGAGTCTCGCACTACTTTGATATCAGCCGGGCGAGGCGCGAGTTGGCGTACTCGCCGGGCGTTTCGATCAGCGAGGGGATGGCCCGGTTGAAGCAGAGCCTGGGCGGGTAGAGTCTTTCTTGCATGGCTGGCGGCAGAGCGCAGCGATGCCCCAGCGGGGAACTCCCTCTCTTTAAGGGAGGGGGCGGGGGAGAGCAACGACAACAGACTGAAGACTTAAGCCTGTAGGCTGGAGTCTGTTCTATTTTCTTACTTCCTAAAGCCTCCCGCCTCCAGCCTCCAGCCTCCGTGGACGCCTCCACCCCACCTCCGGGCACCTTGTATCAGCCTACCTAAAGGGCTATTATTTAAGCTCTTCCGTACATTCATACACCATCGCCCACGCGTGCCCGGTTGCGGCTCCGTTGGCCCTGCCCACCAAACCATGATCGCCCCGCTTGCCGACAGCCAGAGGGTCGTCATCACGGGGATCGGCCTGACCGCCCCGAATGGCAACAACCTCGCCGAGTTTCGCGACAGCCTGCTGGCTGGCCGGAGCGGGGTGAGCCCCTACGAGATTCGCTACGTCGGTAAAACCCTGGCCGGCGTCTGCCAGTTCGACGAGCTGCGCTATCAGAAGCGCAAAGACGTCCGCCGCGGCACCCGCGCCGGGGGCATCGGCATCTACTGTGCCCAGGAGGCAGTCCGCGACTCAGGGCTCGATTGGCCCAACGTCGACCTTTCGCGCGTGGGCATCTATGTTGGCGTCACGGAGCATGGCAACGTCGAAACCGAAAACGAAGTCTACGAGCTGAAGGGATATGACTACGACACGAAGTTCTGGTCGCACCACCACAATCCGCGCACCGTGGCCAACAACCCGGCGGGCGAGATTTCGCTCAATATGGGCATTACCGGCCCGCATTACACGATCGGCGCAGCGTGCGCGGCCGGCAACGCCGGGCTGATCCAGGGTGCGCAGATGCTGCGGCTGGGGGATTGTGACGTGGCCCTGTGCGGCGGCGTGTCGGAAAGCATTCACACGTTCGGCATCTTTGCCAGCTTCAAAAGCCAGGGGGCCCTGGCTACGCACGACGATCCAGCGCGGGCATCGCGCCCCTTCGATCAGGCCCGCAACGGCATCGTAGTGGCCGAAGGGGGAGCGATCTTCGTGTTGGAGCGGTTCGAAGATGCCAAGGCACGCGGGGCGGAAATCTACGGCGAGCTGGTCGGTTACGCCATCAACAGCGACGCCACCGATTTTGTGCTTCCCAATCCACAGCGTCAGGCCGAATGCATGCAGTTGGCGATGAAGCGGGCGGGACTGGTGCCCGCGCAGATCGACGTGGTCAGCACCCACGCCACGGGCACGGGGGCGGGGGACGTGCAGGAGTGCATCGCCTTGCGGCAGGTGTTTGGGGAGTCGAAGCCCACGCTGCTGAACAACGCCAAGAGCTTTATCGGCCACGCCATGGGGGCGGCCGGGGCCCTGGAACTGGCCGGAAACCTGCCAGCATTCAAGGATGGCGTCTGCCACGCCACGATTAACGTGGACGATTTGGACCCAGAGTGCCATTTGGCGGGCCTGGTAACCAACGAAGCACGAGAAACCGGCGGCGTGCAGTGCATTTTGAACAATTCATTTGGTATGCTGGGGATTAACTCGGTGGCGATCATCAAGAAGGTTTGATGCGGACTGCTGGCCGGCAAGTAGTTACGCCGGCCTATTTGCGGTGGCACAGACTTCAACATACTTCAGGAAATTGGCAGAGGAGATAGATCGGAATGAAGGCCGAGGACATCAGAGAAGCCGTGGCGCAGATTTTGGCGGATATCGATCCGGACGAAGATCTCAGCGAGTTGAAGGACGACGTGCCGTTTCGCGAGCAGTTGGAACTCGACAGCATGGACTTTCTAGACATCGTGATGGAGCTGCGCAAACGGTACCGCGTGCAGGTGCCGGAAGAGGACTATGGGCAGTTGGCTTCGATGGCAAGCACGGTGGCGTATCTGGAGCCGCGGATGCGCGATCTGGAGAAGGTGTGACGCTTGGTCGAAATTCGGCCGATCCTGCCTGTGCCCTTTTAATGCTGGCTTGATGGAGCGAGCATGCAGGACAGGTCGCCAGTCATCGCGTGGATTACGCCATGGGCTCCCTTGGCGAAAGATATTGAGCCAACTGCACTGAATGGCCAGCCGTATGCTGAATGGCTCGTCGCAGAATTGCAGCGCGAGGTCTGCAAACGTCATGTCCTATATGGAATCCGAACGACGCCAATCGGGTTCAACAAAAACCATTCAGACGAATTTTTGTTCGCAACGGACCATCCCGACTTTCCATTTGCATTTGTGCATCTCACGTGGCAAGTAGAGTCGGATCCAAAATGGCCGTGTACTGAATGCTTTGCATCAGAGGAACATTTAGCTACTTGGATGCAGGAGTATCACGACTCCTATCTGGGCGGCGAGGCCTAATTTGGTTGGCATGGCGCATTTAGAGAGTTGCGTACGGATCGTTCATACAATTTGCCATTTGGGGGCTAGGTGCATTAACCACCCTGCCGACCGATGTACGACACATTGATCATCGGGGCCGGCATGTCGGGCCTGGCGGCTGGCATCCGGTTGGCCTACTACGATCAAAAGGTCTGCGTCCTCGAGCGGCACTACGCCATCGGCGGCTTGAATTCGTACTACCGCCTCGACGGCCGCAACTACGACGTCGGCCTGCACGCGGTGACGAATTACGTTCCGCCCGGCAGCCGCCGCGGCCCGCTTCCGCGCCTCTTGCGCCAATTGCGGATGAAGTGGGAGGACTTTGACCTCTCGCCGCAGATCGGCTCGGAGGTGGCGTTTCCTTACGTCCGGCTGATGTTCAATAACGATTTCGACCTGCTCCGCAGCGAAGTTGCCCGGGCGTTTCCGCACGAGCGCGACAATTTCGAAAAGATGCTCTCCCGCGTCCTCAGCTACGAGCAACTCGGCGATGCGCGCTACAAAGACTCCGCCCGCGGCATGCTGTGCGAGACGATTCACGATCCGCTGCTGCGCGAGATGATCCTCTGCCCCCTGTTCTGGTACGGCAATCCGCGCGAGCACGACATGGACCTGGGGCATTTCTCCATCTTATTTCACAGCATCTACCTGGAAGGAATGGCCCGCCCCTGGGCCGGCGTGCGGCATATTCTCAAGCACCTGGTGCGCAAGATGCGTGCCCTGGGGGGCGAACTGAAGCTGCGCGCTGGCGTGAAGCAGATTCGCGTCGAAAAAGACCAGGCGGCGGCGGTGGTGTTGGATGACGGCAGCGAGTTGCACGCCAAGCAAATCATTTCCTCGGCCGGCTGGGCCGAAACGATGCGGCTGTGCGACAACGCGCCGAAGATCGAAACGCAACGCGTCGGCCGGCTGTCGTTCACCGAGGCAATTTCCGCGCTCGATTGCCAGCCCAAGAAGTTCGACCACAACCGGACGATCGTGTTCTTCAACGACTCCGACAAATTCCACTGGCAGCGCCCCGATTCGCTGTGCGACGTCCGGACGGGCGTGGTCTGCTCGCCAAACAATTTTGACTACGCCGCGGCCGACGGCGACCTGCCCGAGGGTTTGGTGCGCGTCACGGCCCTAGCCAACCACGAGCGCTGGACCGGCTTGAACGATGCCGAGTACGCCGAGGCAAAGCAAAGTTCCTGCGACTCAATGGCCACCTCCGCGGTGCGGTTCGTCCCCGATTTCCGCCCTCACGTCATCGCCACCGACATGTTCACCCCGCGCACCATCAGCCGCTTCACCGGCCACGACAACGGCGCCGTGTACGGCGCCCCCGACAAACGGCTGGACGGCGCTACGCACCTGAAAAACCTGTTCCTATGTGGAACCGACCAGGGCTTTCTCGGTATCATAGGAGCGATCAGCGGCGGGATCGCAATTGCAAACCGGTGCATGTCGGGGGGGGAGTAGCTTTTGGCTATCGGCTGTCGGCTTTGAATGGTTAGCGCGTCAATCTGAAATCTGAAATCTGAAATGAGCGTAGCATGCCGCGGGATTTTTTGGAGGGGATTGCCGACGAGTATGACGTGGTCGTCATCGGCAGCGGCCTGGCCGGGTTGACGTCGGCCAACATGCTCGGCCGCGCGGGGCACCGCGTGCTGCTGTTGGAGCAGCACTACAAGCTCGGCGGCATGGCCACCTGGTTCCGCCGCCCTGGTGGGCATATCTTCGACGTCTCGTTGCACGGCTTCCCCGTCGGCATGATCAAAAGCTGCCGGCGGTACTGGTCGCAAGAGATCGCCGACTCGATCGTGCAACTCAAGCACATCCGGTTCGACAACCCGATGTTCTCGCTGAGCACGACGTTCGACCGCGTGGATTTCACCCGGCTGCTGACCACGCAGTTCGGCATCGAGAAGAGCCAGGTCGATGCGTTCTTCGACACGGCCCGCGGGATGAACTTCTACGACGACCAACAAATCACCGTGGGCCAGCTTTTCGAGCGGTTCTTTCCCGGGCGCGAGGATGTGGTGCGGTTGCTGATGGAGCCGATCACGTACGCCAACGGCTCGACTTTGGAAGACCCGGCCATCACGTACGGCATCGTGTTCTCGAACTTCATGTCGCGCGGGGTGTACACGTTCGAGGGGGGGACCGACCGGCT
>JAIOQB010000175.1 GCA_021413585.1 Planctomycetia bacterium | reverse complement strand
CCAAATCGACCAGCGTGCCCGCCGCTGCTAGCTCCTGCTGATGCTCCCGCGCCAATTCCTCTACAAACGCCTGCATCCGTGCTTTTATCCGGCAATCCATTGCCCAATCCTCCATTGCTTCCCAGGTTTGAACCACCACCCACAGAAAATCCAAGCCCTGTCATAATCACCTCACGCCAATTCGCAAAGTGGGGAATGCACCCGCGGAACCTACACGCTCAAGTCAGACATAGACAAGACGGCCCGCTATCCCTTACAATCCGCGATTCGGCAGTTTCGCGTTTCCAGTCCTTAAGACGGCAGTGCGTGTGGGCCACGCACTCGGCTGCGACCCGCTTCAAGCCCGGTTGAAGGAGAACCTGTGGTTAAGTTGACAGTTCGCGATCGTGAGTCGATTCAGGAAGCGGTTCGCCGTTTCCGCAAGCTGGTGGAACGTAGCGGCATCAAGAAAGAAATGCGTCGCCGCGAATACTACGAAAAACCCAGCGAAATCAAGCGCCGTGCCCGCCTTCGCGCCCAACGCCGCAATCGCCGCGTATTGGTTCCCGTGAACGGCCGTGTGAGCACCAGCCGCTGATCTTTGCTTTCTGGCCATGCGCCGGCCCACATAGCCCCGGGCTCTGCCCGGGGGGGTTGCGCGGCCAAAGTGGTATTACTGCATGCGGACAGTTGAGCGCATGTTTCAACTGCGCTCATCGGCGTGCCGGATTACCCCCGGGCAGAGCCCGGGGCTATGTTGAGCACGCCAAATTCCGAGGCCCGCAAAAAATATTTCTGTCGGTTATTTTTGCGCTGCTGTCGGAAAAATCGGCTGATTTTCCGGGGCAAACTTGTTCTTTGCTCGACCGGTGGCCCTTCCTTGCGGCGGTTGCCTCACTCTCGCGGAGCACTCGCGAACGTGGGAGAGCCAGCACTTGATTATGCTGTTAATCACAGCATTAAACTCAATCCGTCCCCGACGCAGTCGGAGCGGCATGCTGGCAGCCCTATCCCCTTGCTATTGCTGAACATGCGAACTAATGTGGATTGAACAGTCGGACCGTGACGGTTGTGCGATTAGGGACAATAAAGAACTTTCTGCCGGAAGTTTCGAAAAAACTTGCTAGCAGACCGTGCCCTGGCAGCCAAAACGGTCAATTACTAGAGCCCACCTTGAAAGCCACAGCCCTGCTGAACCGGCGATCCTGAGATTCGGCGATGCCGAAACCCAGG
Source organism: Planctomycetia bacterium (assembly GCA_021413585.1). Taxonomy (GTDB): domain Bacteria; phylum Planctomycetota; class Planctomycetia; order Pirellulales; family UBA7805; genus JAIOPX01. Next base: position 9,538 of record JAIOQB010000175.1, on the reverse strand, counting down.
GCCGCCAAGCGACCAGTCGCGAGCGGTGCGGAGCCCGCCTTTTTCCTTCCTTACTGGCGGCCCTGACGCGGAGCGTCCAGGGCGGTCGCAAATTTCACCACATTTGGAAACACCTATGGCCAGCGACGTTGCGACTTCGAAGGAACCCGTGGTTTCCGGTGACGACATTCAACGCGTCAAGGCGCTCAACCAGGCGTATGAGCGGATGACCGCGCAGTTGGGTCGCGTCATCGTCGGCCAAAAAGAGGTCATTGAGGAAGTGCTGATCGCGGTCTTCTGCCGCGGCCACGTCCTGCTGGTCGGTGTGCCCGGTTTGGCCAAAACGTTGTTGGTCAGCACCATCGCCCGGGTGCTGGACCTCTCCTTCCGCCGGATTCAGTTCACCCCCGACTTGATGCCCTCGGACATCACCGGCACCGACGTGTTGGAAGAAGATCATACCACCGGCAAACGAGCGTTCCGCTTCGTGCCGGGGCCGATTTTCGCCAACATGGTTTTGGCGGACGAAATCAACCGTACGCCGCCCAAGACGCAAGCTTCGCTGCTGGAAGCGATGCAGGAACGGCACGTGACGGTCAGCGGTAAGACGTACGATCTGCCGCCGCCGTTCTTCGTTCTGGCCACGCAGAACCCGATCGAGCAGGAAGGAACGTATCCCCTGCCGGAAGCCCAGTTGGACCGCTTCCTGTTCAACACGCTGGTTTCCTATCCAGACACGGACGAAGAGTTCAACATCATCAAGCAGGTCACCGGCGACTACGAGCCGAAGCTCGACGTGGCTCTGACCGGCGCGGATATCGTGGCCTTGCAGCACGTCGTGCGGCGCGTCCCCGTGGCCGACCATGTGATCTCTTTTGCTCGCGACCTGGCTCGGGCCACGCGTCCGAAGGAGGAAGATTCGCCGGAGTTTATCAAGGAAATGGTTTCCTGGGGCGCAGGTCCTCGTGCCGGCATCAGCTTGATCATGGCCGCCAAGGCGCGGGCCGTGTTGCACGGTCGGTATCACGCCACCACGGAAGACGTCAAGGCGATCGCCCTGCCGGTGCTCCGTCACCGCGTGTTGACCACGTTCAACGCCGAAGCCGCTGGCATCACCAGCGACCAGGTCGTGCAGATGCTGGTCGAGCAGATCAAGCCGATGGAAGAGACGGGCGTCTAGCGTCGCACTAGAGTCGCATCGTTGACTTGAACACGCAGAAGCAATTGATCGGGTGCCTGGGGCAACGCCCCGGCGCCTGGTCGATGCTGCGGGAGTTTTGTCCCGGCCACCCAAACGTCAGACTCTTAAAAGGGTGACAGTTGATTTGCGCTCGTTTACCAGGACGCTTTTTTAACTGGAAGTAGGAGCATTCATGGCGCTGTCTACTACGAATGTGCCGGAGTACATGCGGCTGTTGCCGCAGGAAACTCTGGCCCGCCTCGGCAAGCTCGATATTGGAGCCCGCGGCGCCGTGGAAGGCGTGATCACTGGTCGTCATAAGAGCCCTTATAAAGGGTTCTCCGTCGAGTTCGCCGAGCATCGGCAATACGTGCCGGGCGACGATCCCAAGAACCTCGACTGGCGAGTGTTTGGCCGGATCGACCGCTACTACATCAAGCAGTACATCGAAGAGACGAACCTGCGGGCGACCATTCTGGTCGACGCCTCCGGCTCGATGGCGTACGCGGGGGAAGCGGCGGCGAAGATCGGTGGCAAGCCGGCTTCCAAGTTCAAGTATGCCCAGCATCAGGCGGCGGCGTTGGCCTACCTGCTGATTCACCAGCAGGACGCCACGGGCATGGTGACGTTCGACACGCAGATCCGCCGCTACTACCCGCCCCGCAGCCGGCCCTCGCAATTGCGGATCTTGCTGGAAGAACTCAACCGGACGGAGCCGGGAGAAGAAACGGATCCGGCGGCGATTTTCCACGACATCGCCGAGCGGATTCCGCGCCGCGGGTTGGTGATCATCTTCAGCGACATGTTCGGCGAGCTGGCCGACATCATCAAGGCGCTGCAGCACTTTCGCTATCGCAAGCATCAAGTGATTCTGTTCCACATCATGGCGGACGAAGAGCTGACGTTCCCGTTCGACAAGTGGACGAACTTCCGCTGTCTGGAGATCAAAGGGCTGCAGGAGCAGCTTGATCCCAAGGCTATTCGCGGCGCTTATCTGGCCCGCGTGGCGGAGTTCGTCCGCGGGTTGGATGTCGAGTGCGGGCGGATGCAGATCGACTATGTGCCGATGAGCACGAAGATCCCTTACGACGTGGCGATGGCCAACTATCTGGTCAATCGTCGCACCTAAAAGGCGCCGCACCTAAAAAGGGCTCCGTACCTAAGCTAACGCCGCGCTCGAACTAGCGCCGAACTAAAACGAGGCCTGGGGTCATGGAATTTCACAATAAATTGGCACTCATCGGCCTGGTGGCCATCGCGGTGCCGATCATCCTGCATCTGTTGAATCGCCGCAGCGCGAAGCAGCTTGAGTGGGGGGCCATGCATTTTCTGCTGGGCTCGCTCATCAGCCGCCGCCGCCGGCTGCTGCTCGAAGAAATGATGCTGCTGGCGATGCGCTGCCTGCTGTTTGCCCTGGTGGCGCTGGCGATTGCCAAGCCCGTGGTGACGAACAACTCGCCGCTCGCCTGGGGCGTGGTGCTGCCGGCGTTGTTGCTCGGCTCGGTAGCCCTGGCCGTCGGAACCGCATTCTGGCAGCAGCGATTGTGGCGGATGCGTCTCTGGGCAGGCGGAGTTCTGCTGCTGCTGATAGCCGCCGGAACGATCGCCCTGGAGCATAAGCTGAGCCTCAGCCGCCGGATCGGCTCGGAGTCGGACGTGGCGATCGTGATCGACAGCTCGACTTCGATGGGTTTGAAAGTCGACGGGCAGACCAATTTCCAGCGGGCGGTCAATCAAGCGCGGGATCTGGTCGCGGCGTTGGGCAACTCGAACTCCGTCACCATCGTGCTGGCCGGCGCCAACCCGAAAGTGGTCACCCCCCGTCCGCTGTCGCAGCGCGATGAAATCGAAATCGTGCTCCGCGACTTGAAGCCGCTGGGGGGCTCTGCCGATCTGCGCAAAGCGGTGCAAGCCGCGGCGATCAATCTGCAGGAGTCTCAGCACAGCTCGAAGCAAATCATCGTCTTCTCCGACCAGCAGCGCGACGGCTGGAACGTGGACGACGCCGTCCGCTGGCAGGAAACCGCCAAGGACATGAAGGCCGGAGATGCCCCGCGACAAATCGTCGCCCAGGCGCTGCCGCTGCCGGAGACGATCCGCAATCTGTCGATTTCCCAGCTCACGTTGTCGCGTCCCGTGGTGGGGACGGATCGGCCGGTGAATATCGAAGTCCGGGTGAAGAATACCGGCACCGAACCCGTTGCAGCGTCGAAGGTGCAGTTGCTCGTCGACAACCAATCGATCGACGACCGCGTGTTTTCCCGCCTCGAGCCGGGGCAGTCGGCCGTGCTGAGCTTCTCGCACCGTTTCGACAAGCCAGGCGCCAAAGTCATCCAGGCCAAGCTGGCCGCGGACGATGATCTGGCCGACGACAACACGCGGCTGGCCTCGCTGCGGGTAATCGACCGCTTGCCGGTGTTGATTGTCAGCGGCAATTCCAAAGCGGACTTTTTGGAGCAGGCGTCCGCGTACATTCAGTTGGCGTTGTCGCCGCAGGCGGAGGAAAGCTCGACGAGTGACGACCCCACGTATCGCCCGCTAATTCAGTCCACCGTGGTCGAAGCCTCGGCCTTGTCGCGGTATCCTGACCTGAGCAACTTTCGCGTGATCATCCTGGCCGATGTTTCGCAGTTGCTTGAAAAAGACGCCCGGCGGTTGGCGGAATATGTCGCCCGCGGCGGCGGGTTGCTGGTCGCTCCCGGTGCGCGGGCATTGCCAGAAGCATACAAGAAATGGCGCGGCAAAGATGGCGAGGGCCAACTGCTCCCCGCGCAGTTGGGCGAACGGCGGACGCTGCCGGCGGAAGAGACGCCGGTGCATCTGGCGCTCTCGACGTTCTCGCACCCTGCCCTGGTGCCGCTGAGCGACGTGAAGAAGACCGATTTTTCATCGGCTCTGTTCCGTTCGTTCTGGAAGCTCGTGCCGCCGGCAGGCGGCCAGGTGGAGTCGGGAGGCAATTTCACCAGCGGCGATCCGATGCTGGTTGAAAAGCGTGTCGGCGCGGGCACCGTGATCCTGCTCGCCACGTCGCTGGACATGGGAGGCGGCAATCTGGCCACGCGGAAGTCGTTCCCCGTGCTGCTGCATTCGCTGGTGTACCACCTGGCGGAAATCGGCCGCAGCGGGCTGACGTTTGAAGCAGGCCAGGAGCCGACGCTGTCGCTGTCCGCCGAAACGGGCCAGCCGATCGCCTTCCGCTACGCCAAGCCGGGGCTCGAAGGGCAATACTTTGCCGCTGGGGATTTCACGCAGAAACCCGCGCTGACGCGGACTGACCCCAAGATTGAATTTGATTGGCAAGCCGCTTCCCCCGCCCCGCAGCTGAAGCCGGAGAAGTTTAGCGTTCGCTGGACGGGTGCGCTGGTGCCGCAGAAGAAAGAGACGTACAAGCTGATGCTCACCGGCCAAGGGGCGGGCCAACTGTGGTTGGACGACAAGCCGCTGATCAATCGTGGTGGAGCGGGAACCGGCGAAGCGGATGTGCCGCTCGAAGCGGGCCGCCATTATCGCCTGAAAATCGAAGAGACGAAGACCGCAGGCACCGCGGGTGCGAAGCTGGAGTGGAGTTCCCCCTCGGTTCCGCGGCAAGTTGTGCCGGATACCGCGTTGTCGCACGTCGTCGAGTCGGCCAAGGGAGAAGGCAAGGAAGACGCGTTCGTCGTCACTTCTCCGGATGGCACGAGTCAGTCGATTCCCGGCGAAGTCCACGAAGGAGTGTTGAGTCTGAAAATGCCCGCCGCCTACTCGCCCGGGGTGTACTACGTCCGTCCCCCTGAATCGGTGCAAGGTCTGCTGGTCAGTGCCGAAGACGAAAAGCAGCGCGTGCCGGTGGCCCTGGTCGCAAGTGCTCGCGAATCGGACCTGAAGAAGGTCAGCGATGACGATTGGCAGGCGCTGCAGAATGCGTCTGGCATGTGGAAGGCCCCCAGCTTTGAAATTCTGCGAAATAAGGTGCTCGGCAATCCCGCCGGCCAGGAACTGTGGAAGTACATGGCGCTGGCCGCGCTGGTGCTGCTGATCGCCGAAATCGCGCTGACGCGTTGGATCGCGAACCAACGCCAGGTGTCGTCGGATCCGGTCGAAGGCTTTGAGTTCCGCACCGGCCCCGGCGATTTGACCTCGTTGCAGCGGTTCGTTCCCGGCGCCGCCCGCACGGCGAAGACGATTTCCGCTTCCTCGCTTTCGCAAAAGCCCGCTCAGAAAGTTGCCACGCGATGAATCCCACCACTGCTGCCGCCGCCGCGGCTATTCATGCTCCGTTAGCGTCGATGCACATCATTGTCGTCGCTGTGTTGGCTCTGCTCGCCATCGTGGCAGTGATTGTGCTGCATCGGCTCCGTTTGCCCTTGCCCCCCGAGGGACAGTGGGGCGTGGCGGCGGTCCGCTTGGGCATCGCCGTGCTGGCGTGGTGGTTCACGGTGGCGTTGCTGAGCCGCAAGTTTTTGTTTACCACGGACTGGCCGCTGCCGTTCTGGTGCTTTGTCGGCGCGGCTGCGATGGAGGCGCTCATTGCGCTCTATCGCTACGAGCGGCGCACCATGTCGCCGCTCACGGGCAACACGCTGCTCGGCCTGCGGTTGGCCTTGCTGGCGCTGATTCTGATCTGGCTGACGCAACCGGTGCTGCATAAAGAAATGTCGAAGCCGATATTGCGTTATGTGGCCGTACTGATCGACGATTCCGCTTCGATGAAGCTGATCGACAAAGACGCCACGCCGCGGGAACGACTCGAACTGGCTCAACTATTCGGCGTGCCGTTGCAGGACCGGCCGGAGGACTTCCTCGAAAACCGGCAACAACTTGAAGCGCTCAACGACAAGTTCAGCGCGCAGCTTAAATTGCTGGAATTGATCGAGGTCGGCAATTTCGACGCCGGCCAAGGGAGCAAGCAACTTAGCGACCGCCTGGCCAAGCTCAAGGAACTTTCCGGCGAATCGAGCGTCCCATTCACCGCCTTGAACAAGTCGATTACCCAACTCGACGCTCGCAAGCTGCCGCTGGATACCCAGGCTTCGGCCCTGCTGGCCGGCACGACAGGGCGGCTGAAGGCGCTGCGTGAAGGCCCGCTCAGCCGCATGGAAAACCAAACCGCCAAAGGGATGGAGGCCCCCGCCGTAACGGTGGGCCGCCTGCGCGACGACACGCGGGCCGTGGTCGAAGGGCTGCGCCAAGTTGGCGACGATCTGGAAAAGCTACCGCATCAATTGGACGACGCCTACTGGCGCTCGCTGCCGGCCGCCAAGCGACTGGAGATTCAACAACGGACCGACGTGGCCCGCGAAGAAATCGTCAAGCGCGTGCTGGAGCGAAAAGGTAAGGACGACAAAGCGCTGGTTAAAGAGTTGGATGACGGCTATACGTTGAAGTTCTACCGTTTTGCGTCGCAACCGCTCAGTGCTTCGAAAAAAGACTTCATTGCCGGCGGAAAAGACGAGGCACCCGCCGCCGAGAAGGCCGGCGACGCGGCCAAACCGGACGCCGACAAAGCCAAAACCGCGGCTGCCGACCCCAAGGCCGATAAGGCTCCACCCGTCAAGCGGGAGATGGATGCCGTCGAGCAAAAATCGTGGCGCAGCAGCACGGACATGACCGCCGCCCTGAAGCAAGTGACCGACGATACGAAGTTGGAAGAACTCTCGGGCGTGCTGATTATCAGTGACGGCCGGCACAACGTCGACGATCCGCTGGCCCCGATCCTCGGCAAGCTGGCGTCGCAACACGTGCCGGTGTCGAGCATCGTGATCGGCAGCCACCACGTTCCCAAGGACGCCGCCGTGGCGGGGGTGGAAACCGCGGAGACGACGCTGCTCGGCGACAAGCTGTCCGTGAAGGCCTCGCTCAAGCTCGACGGCTATCGGGGCGAGACGGTCGCCGTCCGTTTGATGAAGGGAACCGAACAAGTCGATCGCAAAACCGTCAATGTGCCGGAAGAACATTTCCGCACCAAGGTGGAGTTCTCGCAGCCCACGAAGGAAGCGGGCACGTTTGGCTATCGAGTGGAAGTGGTCGCCGCGGACGGTTCGCCGCTGAAAGAAACCGTGCTGGCCAACAACTCGCTGGAGCGGCAAGTCACGGTGAGCGACGATCGCGTGAAGCTGCTGGTGATCGACTCGGCTCCCCGCTGGGAGTTCCGCTATCTGAAAAACCTGTTCTCCGGCCCGGACAAGAAGGTGTTGTTGCAGTACGTGCTGACGAATCCCACGCGGCTGGCCGAAGCGCCTCCCGGGTCGCCGATTCACGCCTCCGCCACGCGCCCCTTTGGGCAGTTCCAAGCGGACCTGTTGCCGGAGAACGAGCAGGAGTGGCTGAAGTTCGACGTTATCGTGCTGGGCGACGTCCCGCCGAGCGTGCTGGACGAGAAGACACTAAAAATCCTCGACAAGTTCGTCTCGAAGCGCGGCGGCACGCTGGTGGTGGTCGCCGGTGCGGACAACATGCCCCATGCTTACGCGGATACCGTGCTCGCCAAGATGCTGCCGGTGCGCAGCGAAAAGGTGACTGGCAACGTGCGGCAAACGCCCGATCCCGGCTATCGTCTGCGGCTGACCGCCGATGGCCGCGAGCACCAGGTGATGCGGCAGGCGTCTGGAACGGATAGCGAAGACCTGTGGAAGTCGATGCCCGTGCTTCGCTGGCGGCACTCGAAGATTCGCGCCAAAGAGGGAGCCACCGTGCTGGCGTATGCGGAGTCGGCCTATGGCGATAGCGGCCGCGGCTCGCGCGGCATGTCTCCGGAAGAAGAAGCGCGCAAGCAGCGCGACAACGCCTTGATCAGCACGCAGCAATACGGCGCCGGCAAAGTGCTGGTGCTGTCGTTCGACGAAACGTGGCGGCTGCGATATCGCGTTGGTGTCGCCTACCACCATCGCTTCTGGGGACAGGTGGTGCGCTGGGGGGCCGATGACAAGCTGCCGTCCGGTGGCGCCCTGGTTCGACTGGGAACCGATCGACCGCGCTACGAAACGGGCCAGAACACCATCATCAAAGCCCGCTTGTTGGATGAAAAGGGTGACCCGGTCGTTAAGGACGACGTGGTGGCCAAAGTGTATCGCGGTGACAAGCTGCTGCACACGATTTCCATGGCCGCGGACAAAGAGGTTCCAGGACGTTATCAGGCCGACGTCGGCGCGAAGCTCGACACCGGCATTTATCGCATCGAACTCTCGGGCCCCACGGTCGACGACCTGGTGACCCGCGACGACGGCAAGAAGGTGGCAACGGACGTGGCGGTCAGCGACGCCAAAACGACCAGCGAATTGGTCGAGTTGACGGCGGACGACACGGTGCCGACGCAGATTGCCGTGGTCACGCATGGCAAGGTGGTGCCGCCGGTGCAGGCGGCATCGTTGCTGGAGTTCTTCGGGCCGCGCAGCGGCTCGATGATTGAAGCTAAAGATTTCCGTATTTGGGATTGGTGGCCACTGTTGCTGCTGTTCCTGGTGCTCGGCAGCGTTGAATGGATTTTGCGCAAGAAAGTGGGGTTAACATGAGTGTTGCCACGAAGGATCCGATCTCCCGTTCGCAGGGCGAAATCCCCTCGGACGTTCCCAAGCCGATTATCGAACGGCTCCAAAGCCTCAAGCAGCGCATCCGTCGCGTCATCCTGTTGCGGGGCCTGTTGGGCGTCGGCGCCGGGGCGGTGGCCGTGGTGTTGCTGCTAATGGCCATCGACGCCAGCGTCATGATCGAGGCCACCACCACCCGCGTGCTGCTGTCCGTGGCCGGGTTCGCGCTGATCGCGCTGGCGGCGTTGATCTTCATCTTCCGGCCGCTGAGTCGGCGGTTGAGCCTGACCACCGTGGCGCGGATGGTGGAAGAGCATCACCCTGAATTGCAAGAGCGCATCAGCTCCGCGTTTGAATTGTTGTCCAGTCCCAGCGACAGCCGCAGCTCGCGCGGCAGCGAGCAGTTGATCGCCGCCCTGGCGGCCGAAGCGACGCTGGACGTGCGCAACGTCGATCCCCGCCGCGAAGTTGGCACCCGCAGCATGCGGCCGTACTTGATCGTGATGGGCTCGCTGCTAGCGATCCTGGCGGTGGTGTTCGTCCTGTGGCCGCGCCAATCTTCGTATCTGCTGGGCCGGGTATTCGTGCCGCAGCGCAACACCGGCAACATGCAGGCCATGTCGTTGAAGGTCGATCCGGAGAAGGACATTGTCGTGGCAATCGGCACGCCGCTGACCGTGAGCGTGCTGAGCGAGGCAGGCCCGCTCTCCGATCCCCGCGTTCGCCATATTGATTCCACCGGGCGTGAGACGGTTGACCGGATGTCGCCGGTGCCGGGTGCCCAGGTCGGCCCGACGTATTCTTTCCGCTATGAATCCGTGCTGGAAGACTTCACGTTCCGCGTGCAGGCGGGCAATGCCCTGACCCGCTTCTG
>JAIOQB010000174.1 GCA_021413585.1 Planctomycetia bacterium | reverse complement strand
ACTGGTGCCCGCGCGGCTTCCCGCCGCGTTTGCGCCCCGGTCCCGAAAAATACCTGGGAGCGATCTTGCCGTTGATCAATTTGAGCCCCTGCCAGATCCCCTCGACGGAGTCGCTGGTCGTGCCAGGCATCCCCGGCACTGGGATCCCGCCGTGCGGCCACATCGGACTGAGCAGACACAGCGGGTGGTCGGCGTAGCTGCTGACGTTATGCACCACAGCACCCGCGGGCGTCTGATTGCGCAGGCGGTAGGGGAGGAAGACGCACGGAGCGAAGGCCTGGCGTTTGGACATGCTGCACGCTGCCCGGTTACTGCGATTCAGCAATGGCCGCCAATTAGAAAGCGCAGGAATCGCGAAGATAAGAAGCTGGGGAACTAGGATTTGAACCTAGACTAAGCGGTCCAGAGCCGCTCGTGCTACCGTTACACCATTCCCCAGTAGTTGCGCTGTCGCGGTCGGATGAATTGACCGCGGTAACATTGTGTTTTGCCGTGTTAGCCGCCGCCGTGTTAGCCGCCGCTGTCCCAGCGGCGCGTTCGCGTGCCGCGCTTGCACGGTTCGCGCCACAGCGGAGACCGGCGGCTAACGGTGCGCGGTGGAGCGTGTTGGCGGGGCCGGCCCCCGGGCAGAGCCCGGGGCTATGACAACGCTTTTCGCTCAATAAGGCTAGAACTCAGGGGGGCTAGAGTCAAGACCGGCAACGCTGGAGGAAACCTCTCGCCCGCGTTGCTAATCGACTCCGCAGCCCGCGATTTCTCGGCTGTTTTGCCCGCCTCCCTGCGATGGTTGACGCTTCGCCGACGCGACCCCTAGAATCGCGGTACCGCGAATCCGACGTCGCCAGAAGATATTGTCCGGGTGACTGTGCCAACACCCCAGTTGCTCGAACCGCACCTTCCTAGCCGACAGCCGACAGCCGATAGCTGACAGCCCCAAAACCATGGCCAACCTTCAACTCATCAACGGTTCCGAAGCCGGTCGCAGCTACCCTTTGGGGGACGAGAAGGCGGTGCTCGGCCGCCATCCCGATTGCGAAATCGTGCTCGATAGCGGCGCGGTCAGCCGCCAGCATGCCCGCGTGTCGCACGAGGAGGGGCAATACTTCATCGAAGATCTGCACAGCCGCAACGGCACGTTTGTCAACGATCAGCCGATCGACGGCCGCCGGGCGTTGGTCAATGGCGACCGGCTGCGGATCTGCGACCTCGTGTTCGCGTTTCAGTCGGACGTCCGGCCGCCGGTGCCGTTCGGCCCCGCCGGCCCGTTCGGCCAAGCCCCCGCGTTCGGCCAGCCGGTGGACGAATCGTCGTTCGCCGTGGTGGTGGACGATGAAGACCACGTCAAGTCGTCCACGTTCTTAAGCAAGCTGGAACTGACCAACGACAGCTCGCGCATGCGGTTCGAGGTCAATCCGCTGGCCAAGCTGCAGGCGCTGCTGGAGATCACGCGCAACCTCAGCCGGTCGCTATCGATCGACGCGGTGCTGCCGAAGGTGCTCGATAGTCTGTTTAAGATCTTTCCGCAGGCCGATCGTGGGTTCATCGTGATGCGCGTGCCGCAGACCGGCCTGCTGGTCCCCAAGGCGGTGAAGTTTCGCCGCCCCGACCAGGGAGACACGATCCGCGTGAGCCGCACGATCGTCGATCAGGTGATGCAGTCGCGCGAGGCGGTCCTCTCGGCCGACGCGGCCAGCGACGCCCGTTTCCAGATGAGCCAGAGCATCGCCGACTTCCGCATCCGCTCGATGATGTGCGCCCCGCTGATCGACAGCGAGCAGACCGCCCTGGGCGTAATTCAAATCGACACGCTCGACCAGCGGAGCCGGTTCACCGAAGACGATCTGGAAGTGCTCGCGGGCGTCGCCGCTCCGGCCGGCATCGCCATCGAGAATGCCCAACTGCACGAGCGGTCGCTCAAGCAGCAGGCGGTCCAGTTGGATTTGCAGATGGCCCATCGCGTGCAGCAAGGGTTATTGCCCGCCGCTCCGCCCGAGGTGCCCGGCTATCGGTTCTTCGATTTTTACACGCCGGCCAACGAAGTGGGCGGAGACTTCTACGATTATGTCGAGTTGCCCGGCGGGCGGCTGGCGGTGGTGTTGGCCGACGTCTCGGGCAAAGGCGTTTCCGCCGCGCTGTTGATGGCCAAACTCTCGGCCGAGACGCGTTACTGCCTGGCGAGCGAAGCCGACCCGGCCAACGCGATGAATCGGCTGAACGCCTCGTTCATTCACGCCGGCTGGGAAGATCGGTTTGTGACGCTGGTGGTGGCGGTGCTCGAGCCGGCCACCGGCATCATGAAGGTGTTCAACGCCGGCCACCCTTCGCCCCTGATGCGCCGCAGCGCGGGCATAGTCGAAGAGATCGAAGTCGAGCAAGCCGGCCTGCCGATCGGCGTCGACCCCGACCACCGCTACAAACCGTGCGAAGTGCGATTAGCCCCGGGCGAAGCGATCGCCCTGTTCACCGACGGATTCAGCGAAGCGATGAACCGCGAAGGGCAGCTCTATGGCATCGAGCGACTGCGGCAGCGGCTGAGCGAACCGGTGGCCGACGTAGGCACGCTTGGGCCGCGCGTGTTGTCCGACGTGAAGCAGTTCGTCAACGGCAGGGCGCAGAGTGATGATATGTGCCTGATCTGCGTGGCGCGCAAGTGATTTCTTTTCTCGAAAAAGGGGCGCGAACATGAAGCGATACGCAGCGCGCGACCAGGAAAGCAGCCTCGTGCGCTTCCTGGCTCTGGCGGCAGTCTTGTTGCTCTGCGGTTGCGCGAAGGGGCCTCCCTCCCCCCAGGAGATGGCCAAAAAGGCGGACCAGGAACGGGCGGCAAGCCAGACGCTGACCGACGCGCAATGCGAGGCGTTTGGCCGTCAGATAGTCGAGTGGATCAAGAAAGGGGACAACGGGGCGTTCGACGGTTGCATCGATTTTGAACGCATCATGGAGAAGGGGGCCGACGGCCTTGCCGTGAGCCGCCGAGATTATGAAGGGATGACCAAAGGTGCGGTCGAAGGGATGAAGCACACCGGTCTGGGAAATCAGCTCGCCAACCAGGTCAAACAAGGCGCCGAGTTCGCTTTCCTACATGTGATTAACCGGAATGGATACAAACGGGTTGTCATTCGCCAAATCCTTGCTGGGGGTGGAATCACCTATCACGAACTGCTGCTGGTCCCGCGTGACGGGGGCATCAAAATCGTGGACATCTACCAGCAGGCGACCGGCAATTTGCTGTCGGAAACGATGCGTCAAATCCTGATTCCGATGATGAAGCCGGCGACAGGCTCGGCGGAGGCTGACGATGTGATGCGGTCCGCGGACCTGATGAAGCAGATGGAGCAGCAGATAGCCAGCCAGCACAATCGAGAGGCGGTGGCCACGTACGAAAGCATGCCCGAGAATTTTCGCCAACTCAAGCCGTCGCGGCTTCTCTATTTAAACGCCATTGTCACCGTCGACGAAAAGAAGTACCTCAAGGCGCTGGAAGAGTACCGGCGCGATTTCCCGAACGACGCGGCGGCGGAAATGCTAGGCATCGACGGCCACATGATGGCCAAGCACTATGAGCAGGCGCTCGCCAGTTGCGATAAAGTAGACGCCGCCGTGGGCGGCGACCCCTACCTGAACGTCCTTCGCGGCAACATTTTAGTCGTCGCCGCGCGGCCGGATGAGGCCGCCATCCAGGCCGACAAAGCCCTGGCCGGAGATCCCAGCTTGAAGAAGCACGTCGATTATCTCCGCGCCGACATCGCGCTGGCCCGGCACGATTACGCGGCCCTGGTGGTGGCGCTGAGCGCGCTGGAGTCGGAAAATGGCCTCGACATGAACAGCGTGAAGACCAAAACGGAATACGCCGCCTTCCGCCGGTCGCCCGAATATCGGCAATGGATTGAGAAGCGAAAGTAGTTTCCGCAGCCGGTTATTGGCGGCCGATTATTGACGCATACGGCGTTCATTAAGCTGCTCCCTCGTGAAGCGCCTTCCGCCAAAATGCAAGGGTCGCTCGCGCAATCGCGCCTGAATCGCCTCCCAGGCTGCCCACGCCTCCACCGCCGCCGTGCGACGATCTGATACCGGCTCGATGGTCAAATGGACGCGCGATTGATCGGGCAATGCCACCGGGACATCGGGTTTGAAATTTCCGTTGACAAATGTTGCGTTGACTTCGGTAGGCATGTCCTCGCCCCTTCAGGGTTCTTTTCAGTGTAATCCCACAGCAATTCGATCGGACTCCTTAATTCTAACTTGGAGAGCAACTCTGAGCCAGCAGATTCTCTTCGATGTGCGGCAATTCGTCGGCGGCCGTTCGTAGAGCGACGATAGGTGTTTGATTTGCATTGCGCGGACGGGGTGAGGGGAGGCTGTCAGCTATCGGCGGTCGGCTTTTTGGCGGGGAGCTTTGAGCGGTGAGCTATGAGCGGCGGAATTGGTCGCTCGTCTTCCTTGTTAGCCGCCGCTGCCCCAGCGGCGCGTTGCACGCGGGCTGTCATATCGCGACTTTTCAGGCCGATTTCAATTTTACCGCCTCGTCACGCCCCGTTCGGTGGCGCCTCGCCGTAGAGCATTTCAAAATGGTGCCGCGGACAGAAGACACCATGCACCACGCGATCCGCGCCGCAATTGGGTTGTTTACACGGTTCCCCGGCTACCGTGCGGCAATGCCTGACGCGAAGCCAGTGGCGTTCTAACTCGCTCATGCCACTGACGGCCCAGTCGGGATGGATCGCCGGTTGTCGCGCCGATTGTCGAATGCGGGCCATCGCAATGTCGAGACGGCGCCGCCTTTCGTTGCCGGCTGTCTCGCCGCCAATGAAAAATGGCTCAAGAAACCCGTCCGGACCATCAACGGCCAATTTTTCGCACAAGGAACGCAGCGCCTCGAATATCGCCGCGGGAAACTGGGCGACACACTGATTCACGGCAAACTCCGACTCGCACTGCATCGCCAAACTCAGCACACTCTCGGCGCACTCCGAATCGGTACTAATCCCGCGCGCATGGAAAGATGAATGCATGGCACATGCCAGGATCACTCCTGCGTCAGCCTGGCTCACGTTAGGTGCCATCGTAATGTTTTCAAGAATGGATCGCGTCAGAGATCGCCCGCAGGCGAATCATCCGGCTTCGCATTGGCCACTTTGTCCAATGACGAAGTGAATAGTTTCAAGTCAGCCAACCACCGCTCAAGACTCCGATTGACGCGGCTGAAATACAAGCGAATCTTGAAGTCACGAACTTCACAGCCAATACAGTCATTGGAATCGTGGGAAATATCTTCACCCATTCCGCCGAGCCCGTCGAAGTCGATCAAGAAGATTGGGCCAGCGCCGTTGCGCTGGATCTCCCATGTGGCGGAACCTTCCACATTGTCGTCGCCGCGCAGTCTTTCCGTAATCTGCCACCTACGGCGCGTCAGGGCTTCGCGGAGTTGGAGGACGTTTGCGAGGGTCATGGGTTATTCCAAAGGTCAATTCCCGACTGAATGACCTCGCGCCCCTTCAGGGCTCACGAAAGATGACAACGTGACGATACCCAGGGCTATCATATTTCGGCCTTTCAGGCCGAAGAGAATTGCCATCGTACGGATCCACAATGCTGGGCATCTTCCAAGCGAGCGTTCTCTCTCACAGGCTTTGCCAAAGCAGCAGGCACTTGCGCTCCAGCATTGCGGTTTCTGCCAGATCGCCAATCGCTTGCAGCAACTCGCTGACCTCGGCACCGGACCACCGTTCCAATTCTTCGGTGCAGCCCCAACTCTTGGCGAGCTTTTCAAACTCTGCGACTTCCAGCGAGGATATCGCAGCCAGTTCGGTGACTTGTTGCGATTTCAGGGCGAACACTACCGGTCCCTCTTCCGCAGGAAGGCTGGCCACGTCGACTAAATTCAGATAGTGGTCAAACTTCAGCGTCGGGTCGCCCGCGTGCAGCAATGAAAGCAGCGTGCAGAGCTTGACGTTGTCCAATCCATTGAAGGTGAACCCGTCCCAATCCGCAGCGGGGCAATCGGTCTCCGCGACGGCTTGCGCCTCGGCGAGATCCGCGATGATGAGATCTGACTGCACACCCACAAGGCACCTTGCTTTCTACTAGCACACTCCGCGCCGGTCGGTGACCGGCGGCTTACCATCGTGGGTCGGCGCCTGCGCTTGACCCACCCTACGCGTTATTCCGAAAGAACCTGCACCGACGGATAACCCTTGGCAACTTGACTCCCAGGGGTAAGGCACATGATGGCATACCCACACTTTGCCGGGCTAGAGCAGGCCCAGTTTTCCCCGATGCCGTCGGACCACTGGCCCATCGTGTAGTCGACGAGAAGCCGCAGTTCCGCGTCGGTCAGCGGCCGGCGCGATCGATACTCGGTTACGGCCGTGAGCACATCTTCACCATCCACGTAGCCAAACTGAATGATCCCGCCCGGTTCTAATGCCGCGGCGACCTCATTCTCTGCATCCGGGCCGCCAAGGTAGTCTGTGAATCGCTCCTTATCATAGACCAGCCCGGCGAGCGATCGAAGAATTGTCGCATCGGTGATTTGATCCTCCTCATCGTCTTCGTCCTCCTCATCTTCATCCTGCCGAAAGACGGCCGCCGAACCACGTATGATGATGCGAATCATGAGTCCGCGACCTCTTCATCAGACAACGGCGGATAGATGGAAAGCCATAGTTCGACATTGAGCGACGTCAACTTTTCCATGAGGGAAATCGGAATGACCTCACCTTGAACCGCTACATGGTTTCCCAGGCGTGAATTGAAACCAATATCCAACACGGAATGGGGCACCAACTCGGCGTTCTCTGGACGGCTAAGCCACTTGAGTACGTCGGCGACCTGCTCGGCTAACTCCCATGAGGATGAAGCTTCAATTGGTTCGCCGTCGTTGCGCCGAAAAACAGAACTCATGCTCGATCTCGTCACACGTTCGGCGTCGAAAGTACATTAACAATTGGCGAGGATAAGATGGTGGGCCGGCGCCTGCGGCTTGACCCACCCTACGCACTCTTGCCGCGCTTCTTTTTTTCTCGTTGGGTATACAAATGCATATTGAGCAACTCCAGCGTAACATCTTGCCGAAGCTCGCCTCGATAGTATGCGTCAAGCAACGCTTTCTCGGCTTTATATTTCGTCCAGAACGCATCCCAATCCTTCGGTCGCTTGGGTGATGGGACGCGAATCTTCCAGTGAACGTACTCGCACGGGCCATGGCAGCTTGCGCATTTGACGGAGGTGATGGTCTGTACGCGTCGGTACGATTTTCGGCAAGCCACACAGGTCCAAGTACGATTGCTCATCGTTGCACGTAACCACAAGTAGGGTGGGTCGAAGGCGCACCACACATCCGCGCCGAACAACGGTGGGTCCTCGACCCACCCTACGCGCTCCCCTGGTCATTGGGATTTGGTCATTGGTCATTTAAAGCAGATGCTGTTTCCTCAACCCCGCCAACTGCGCCAGCGCCGGCTTCGGCCTCCCTTGGGCGTCGATCAGGCCGCCGTGGGCGAGGTCATGCTGCTCGTCGTCGCGGAATTGGTTCCAGACGATTGCTTGCACGGCCGGCTTCGACATGATCACCGGCATGTAGTGCCGCATCCAGCGCTCTTGCAGCTCGGGGGTCCAGTCGTCGGGGACGGGTTGCGATTTGAGCCGGGCTAGCGCGTCGGCGCCGCCGCGGCTGGGGACGGTGAGTGAGACCAAGAGCGGCAGGCCCAGGGCCGACCAGCGGTCCAACTGCCGGCCGAACTCCACCAGGTCGCGCGGCTGCGTGCCGCGAGGGTGATACCCGAAATTGATCTCAAGGCCGATGCCCGCCAGGCCCAGGTTCGAGCGGATCAGCGCGTCGGCCAGGTGCAGCGGCAGGTCCATCTCCAGGTGCGAGACCGATTCCCCCCACGGCTGGTCAAACGTCACCACCGCCGGGGTGCGGCTGTCGATCTGGCGGACAATCTCCAGCGCCTTGACCGCCAATCGCAGCTTTTGCTCGGCACTGAGGCCCAGGATATCGCCGGCGTTGATCCGTGCCGCGCATTGCCACACTTGCACTCGGCCGCGGTAGCGCGTCACGGTGGTCCGCACGAACTCCGTCATGAACCCGCTGATCGCCTCAACGTCTCCTTCCCACAGGTACAGCCAGTCGGGCACGCCCGTGGTGTCGAACTTCAACAGCGGCCCGCTGCATGTCTTGAGCGAATGCGACGTGCACCACTCGACTTGCCGGTCGCTGCGGACCCAATCGTACCGCCCCTCGGTCTTTTCCGTGTCGTGCCAGGAGAAGGGGATCACGCCGGCGTTGAACGTGGCCAGAAAATTGCGGGCGGTGATTTCATTGAGCAGCCCGCCGCCGAGATCGGCCCCGAGCAGCGTGTTGAGCCGCGTGCCGTTTTGCTTTCGCAGCGTAAGCGCCTGCTGCGTGTAATTGTCGCTGAGCGCCACCATTAAGTTCAGCGCCTGGCTGAGTGTTTGCCCCGCCAGCCGGCAGGCCTCGATCGGCCGCTCTTTGCTCACGGCGGCTTGCGAGAACAACCGCACGGCGTCGGTCAGCCGCTTGCGCAGGTCGCCGGCCACGACGATGCCGGCCGAGTCCCAGGCAGCCACCTGGTTGCGGAGCCGGTTGAGCGTGCCGCGGGCCAGCTCGATCTCCAGGATGTACGGCTGCGGCCGCTCCATCAGGCTGGCGGTGGACAGGACGATCTCGCTGTGCCCTTCGACGTTCCAGGGGACGAACAGCGAACCCGACTCGCCCGGGGGCCGATCGACGATCAGCCCATCCTCGCTGGCCACGATCCGGCTGGGCCAGGGGATTTCGTCCATCCCGGTGATGTAGGCGCGGGCGGCCGCACCGGGGGGGAGCCGGTCCGGACGGGGCACCAGAAAGCGTATCAGACCCATCGAGACCTGTACCTGAAAGCGACGTTGAAGGCCGATGCCCCGCCGCATCGCCCGGCGCCGCCGCGCCGCGGAAACGCGACACAGCCGCAACATGGCCGGGGAGTTGAGTTTATCCCGATTGGGCCCTGCTTTCAACGGAGCGGCCGCCAAAGTACCCCTCACGCTGAGCGTGAAGCTTAGGTAAGACGCGGAGCGAGTACGGGAATCACGCTTCAGCGTGATGGGTACTATGCCCGGCCTGAGGCTGATATACTCGGGTTGATTATTTGTGCTGCTGTTTATCACCGTGTTAGCCGCCGGTCCCCCGACCGGCGCGTTTCGGACATCTCCAGCTTCAAAAGCATCGGCAAAGGACTCGCCATGAACTCCAGCGTTGTAATGGAAACGTCGCTCAACAGCCTCCCCGTCCGCCGCGGCAAGGTCCGCGACATTTACGACCTGGGGGACCAGCTCCTGCTGGTCAGCACCGACCGGATCAGCGCCTTCGACTGGGTGCTCCCCACCGGCATCCCCGACAAGGGACGCGTGCTCACCCAGGCCAGCGCCTTCTGGTTCGACTGGCTCCGCGAGCCAAACCACCTGCTGACCACCGACATCGAAGAGGTCGAACTGCCCGAGGGAATCGACCGCGCCCCGCTGGCCGGCCGCAGCATGCTGGTTCGCAAAACTCAAGTCGTGCCGATCGAATGCGTGGTGCGCGGGTACTTGAGCGGATCGGGCTGGGTCGAATACCAGCGCAACGGCGCGGTGTGCGGCATCAAGCTCCCCACGGGTTTGAAGGAAAGCGACCGCCTGCCCGAGCCGATCTTTACTCCGGCCACGAAGGAAGAAAGCGGCCACGACCAGAACATCAGCTTCGAGCGGATGGTCGAGTTGGTCGGCCCGGAAATGTCGGAAGAACTGCGCGAGCGCAGCCTGGGCATTTACAAACGTGGTGCCGAATATGCCCTGCAGCGCGGCATCATCATCGCCGACACGAAGTTCGAGTGGGGCCGGGTGGACGACGAGTTGATTTTGATCGACGAGGTACTCACGCCCGACAGCTCGCGCTTCTGGCCGGCCGACTCCTACGCCCCGGGACGCGGCCAGCCGTCGTACGACAAGCAGTTTGTGCGCGACTGGCTCACCGCATGCGGCTGGGACAAAAACAGCGCCCCGCCGGCCCTGCCCGCCGACGTCGTCAGTCGCACGCGCGAGATGTACATCGAAGCGTACGAGCGGCTGACTGGGCTGAGCTTTCCGTGGAAGTAGGTCCCGCCTGCCGGGCGCGACCTGAACGGTGCGGCCGAAGATTCAATTTTGAACCACAGAGGCACAGAGACACAGAGAAAAAGAAAGAAAACTTTTGAACAGAAGATCGCGAAGTGGGCAAAGAAGATAACGCATGACGTCTTCCGTCTTCGCGGTCTTTGCGATCGTCTGCAAAAATTTTCGTCGTCTCTGTGCCTCTGTGTCTCTGTGGTTCACAGATTTTCTTTTGAATTGTGCGCCATGACCGACCCTTACATGATCGTCATCGGCCTGGAAGTTCACGTCCAGTTGGCCACCGAGTCGAAGCTGTTTTGCCGCTGCTCGACCGCGTTCGGCGCGCCGCCGAACACCCAGACTTGCCCGGTTTGCATTGGCATGCCCGGCTCGCTGCCGGTGATGAATCGCCGGGCGTTTGAGCTGTCGATGCAAACGGCCGTCGCGCTCGACTGCCGCATCGCCCCGACGACCAAGTGGGATCGCAAGAACTACTATTATCCCGACTTGCCCAAGGGGTATCAGATCAGCCAGTACGATCTGCCGTTCTCCAGTCATGGGCATCTGGACATCAGCGACCCGAAGGGGCGGTTCGAACCGCGCCGCGTCGGCATCGAGCGGGCCCACCTGGAAGAAGACGCCGGCAAGAGCCTGCACGACGAGCAGCACGGCGAGGCGGACAGTCGGATCGATCTGAACCGGGCCGGCACGCCGTTGTTGGAGATCGTCACCAAGCCCGACATGCGCTCGCCGCTGGAGGCGAAGACTTTTCTCACAGAGTTGAAATTATTGTTGACGTACCTCGGAGTCTCCGACTGCAACATGCAGGAGGGGAGCCTGCGGGTGGATGCGAATATCAATTTGCACGTGCCGGAGGATGGCAGGGCAGGGGGGGTGTCTGGGGCAACGCCCCAGTCGGCAGTTATAGGCACCGCGGCCACAGCAGCCGGCACGATCGCCACGCCAATTGTCGAAATCAAAAACATGAACAGCTTCCGCGCCGTCGAGCGGGCGTTGGAGTACGAAGCGAAGCGGCAGTGGGAAGTTTGGCAGGAGACGGGGCAGCGGCTGGGCGACGCGCCGAAGCAAACCCGAGGGTGGGATGACGCCGCCGGCGTGACGCACGGCCAGCGGCACAAGGAAGACTCGAGCGACTATCGCTACTTCCCCGACCCCGACTTGGCCCCGATCACCGTTGCCCCAGAAGTCGTAAAGAAAATTCGTCGCGGCCAGGGCGAGCGCCCCGCGGCATTGCGCTCTCGGCTGGAGCAATCGTACGGCATCACCCCCTACGACAGCGACGTGCTGGTGAGCCAGGGGCGCGACTTGGTGCAGTATTACCTGGCCGCCGCCGACGCCTGCGGTGACGGCAAACTGGCCAGCAACTGGCTGCAGCAGGACGTGCTGCGGAGCCTCAACGAGCGGGGCGGCACGATCGGCGATTTCCCCGTCGGCCCCACGGCCCTGGCCGATCTCCTGTCACGCGTCAAGCGTAATGAACTCGACACGAACCGTGCTCGGCAAGTGTTCCAAAAAATGCTCACCGAAGGGATCACCGCCGCCGCCGCGGTCGAAGCCCTGGGGATCAAGCAAGTCGACGAGTCCGAGCTGATCGCGCTCTGCCGCGAATTGCTGGCTGCGAACCCCAAAGTCGCCGAAGACATCCGCGGCGGCAACGACAAAGCCGCCGGGGCGCTGGTGGGGCAGGCAAAGAAGCGGAATCCCAATGCGAACCCAGGGCGGGTAAGGGAGTTGTGCGTGGAGTTGGCGAAGGAAAAAATGTAGGGGACGTGCGGGGCGTCGACTCACGAACCCACAAAAAGCGCAATCGCAATAGCTTCCACGGCTGTGAGCACGATCCACACATAACACCCGATTCGGCGGGGCGAAAAGCGTCCAAAGATCGCGCAGGCCATGTAACCGATCATCATCGCCAAACCCGTGTTAAACACGGCGAGCGGAATCATTACGCTCGGATAACTTTCGGTCAATGCGCGACGCCAATAATCAACCCCGGTGTGCATCTGTCCGACGGGCACCGCCGTCGCAACAAGCACGCCAACGCCCCCAAGTAGCATTGGGAATAATCCCCACGGCACCTTCTTAAGGCGTGCAATTCGATCGGATCGTGAACTGGTTACAGCCATTCGAGGATGCAGTGTACCTGTTGCCAACACAATACCATCACTTCCGCGACCATCAGGCACCGCATCACGCCAACCGCCGGTAGAGTTCGCGGTTCTTTTTCAGCACTTGCTGGGCGGTCTGCACGAAGTCGTCCGCGGGGCGGGAGAGGAACTCTAAACATGTGCTGCGAGCCAACTCGGACGGGTCGACGCCCAATTGCTCGGTCAATGCCTGGAGTTGTTGTGCTTGCTCGCCGCTGAGTTCAAATTCAATATGCATCGCTGTGTTGCCTTTCGGTCAGGCCACAAGGAAAAAAACACCACGGCCTGCTCTATTCAATGTATGGTAACGGCCATAACGCTCAATCGCAAATCAACAATCGCCATTCGCAAATCGCCAGGGTGGCCAATTCTGAGCATTGAAATTGCTGCGCAATTTGGTATACTACACGCACAATAAACAACGTGGTTTTACGTGTGTTTCACCATGTTCCGGCCCGTTTCAAAAGGCCGGCGGCGTTAGCGTGGCAAGTGAGCTTGCCTTCGTTGTATTTCACCAATCCGTTAGCTGCCGCGGAACCGAGCGGCGCAAATCCGCGCTCCCGGTGCGCGCCGGTCGGGGACCGGCGACTAACAAAGATCCGTCGTTCGTCGTTTAATGTTCGTCATTCGCCAATCAACATTCGCAAATCTAAAGTATCGCACCGAGACGCAAAGCGGCGAGCGGACCCGCCGCCGCAACATCGACCCCATGCAAGGCCTGCTCGAAGACGCCCGTGAGGCGAACCTGTTCGAGGGCCTGACCCCGCCTCCGCCTGTGCCGGAAGAAGCGCCGGTGACAGAGCCGAAAGCGGAGAGCGGAAAGCGGGAAGAACGGGTGCAGGCTGTGGTGCAGGCTGGAGACCGTAGGCGTGAGGCTGGAGGACGAAGGCCAAAGATCCGAATTCGGAAACGAGCGCTACGCCGCGCGAAAGCGGTGGGGAATCCCCCGCCCATGCAGGCAGCGGCCGGGGGAGGGGCAGGCGTCGCCCCGCCAACAACGCATGACTCGCCGGTGAACAAACCAGGCGATGTCAAACCAGGCGACGTCAAACCTGGCGACATTGATCCGCGCAGCGTTCAGTCAAACAGCAGTGTTCACTCAAACAGCGGCGAGCCTTGCGGTACGGATTCGCCCAACGAATCGTCCGTCGCCCCGCACTCGAATCTCATGCGTCGGGCCGTGCTGCACGTCGCCACCGAGCTGCTCAGCCGCATGGCCGGCAGCCGGCGGAACGATTCGGCGACTCCTGCTGAAGCACAGTCCGTGGAGTCAAACGCTGTCGATTCAAAACCCGTCGAACGGTTTGAACACTCGACGCCCATCGCCCCGCCTCCAACTGTCGAGCACGAAGGCAGCCCGCTCGGCCGGTTGCAATCGATCCTCAGCCTCGCACAAGCAACGCCAGGCCGACCCCCTCCGCCACGGTGAACCGGCGGCGTGTGAGCGAGCGTGGTTGATTGAAGTGATGGAGCGAAACCAGCAACCTCGTCCCTGGTTTTCGCCTTCGTCCGTGTGCCACTGGCTTTGCCAGTGCGGGCACAGCCAGCGCGGTCGACACATCGCTTGCGTTGCACAGCGAAAAGGCGCGCCACCCCAGTTGTTCACAAGCCCGACGCGCAAGCGAGGGGGAAGCACGAAAAGCGATGCCCCCTCGCTTGCGCGTTGGGCTAGTGATCGGATGGCGAGTCGTCAGTGGATTGGTGTCGGGCACCGGTCCCGCGGTGGGCGACGCGTGCCGTGCTACCGGCGGCTAGCGCCGTGCCGCTCACACGTCCGGCAGACGGGATGTACACGGACTGTTACAATTCTCCCATGCCGCGACCCATCATTACGCTCACCACCGACTTCGGCACCGGCAGCCCTTATGTGGCGGCGATGAAAGGGGTGATCCTGTCGATCAACCCTGAGGCGGCGATTGTGGACATCACGCACGCCATCGAGCCGCAGAATATTTTCGCCGCAGCGCAGGTGCTGGCCGAGGCCACCCCCCGGTTTCCGGCCGGTTCGATTCACGTCGCGGTGGTCGATCCGGGCGTAGGCTCCGGGCGGGGGATCGTGTGGGCCCGGTTTGTCGCGGGCAACAGCGGCAGCGGGACAGCTCAGCAATATGTGGCCCCGGACAACGGCCTGCTAACCGGATTGGCCCGCCGCGGCCCGCCCGATAGAATAGTCGCCGTCACGCGCCGCGAGCATTGGCTGGCCAAAGTGTCCGCCACGTTCCACGGCCGCGACATCATGGCCCCCGTGGCCGCGAAACTCAGCCTGGGGCTGATGCCCGATGAGCTGGGTCCGTCGCAATCCGAATTGGTTCTGTTGGTGTGGCCGGAGGTCGAAGTCGTGCCAGGTAAGGTTCGCGGGGCCATCACGGCGGTCGACAGCTTTGGCAATCTGATCACCAACATCACGCGCGAGATGCTCGCTGATGCTCCCACAGGCGAGCAGACCGTCATCACCTGCGATGAACATCAAACGCAGGGCATTTTCAACACCTACGCCGACCAGCCCGAGATGACCCTGCTGGCCCTGTTCGGCTCCAGCGGCCTGCTGGAGCTGGCAATCGTTGGCGACAGCGCCAAGATCATGCTGGGCGTGAACGTTGGCACGCCGGTGGAAGTGGCGTGGTAGGACGTGGGATGTGCGCCCATGAGCCTTCTTGAAGCCGCCAGCGAACAGGACGCCGCTCAGCGGACTCGCAAAGGCATGTGAGCGGGTGCCTGGGGCAACGCCCCAGATCTGGGGCGTTGCCCCAGGCACCCCTCACCTAAAACATTCTGCGGGTCCACCAGGCGAAATGCAGGAGGTCTTTTCACGACGCGGTTGGCAATCTGCTCACGGGTGACGCGTTTCCGCATCCGGTGCTTGGCGGCGCCACACTTGTGGTAGGGCTGCGCGGAGAGAAAAATTGGCTCGCGCTGTTCTCATGTCGCAATTCGGTTGACAGAGGCTGGCCAAGAAATAGTGTTTTAGCGGGTGACGCGCCGGGCGCGCGTCCCGAGTTTTTCTCGGCAACATCGGGGGGATGTTCCGTGCATCGGCCCGCGATTACCACGTTGATTGGATGGTTGAGTGTCTGCTTGTTGGCCGCCGCCTGGGGACCAGACCTGGGGCCGCGGGTGCGCAGCATTTGGAATTCGATCGGCGCCTATGGTTTGGCGGCTTCACTGGGACTGGAGGCGCTCGCGCGCGTGCGCCGCGCGCACCTCGACCTCGGCTGGCGCCGTCAGTTAGCTTCCGTGCAGGGGCGGCGCCTGCAGCAACTGGATCGCAGCCAACGGGATTCGCAGACGTTTCGCGAGATCGGCCGGCGGATTGCCGCCGCGCCCCGGCGTTCCGACCGGCCGGTCGATGCGGTCCACCCTGTGTTGCCCGGCGACGCGAACGATCGTCGCAATGAGCCGCGGCACTCCTGTTGGATTCCGGTCGAGATGTTCTTATTCCCGATCGGGTCCGCCCAGCCGGACGGCGCGGACGACGCCGTGCAGGCACAGTCTGAGAAAGGACTGCCAGCCTACTTGGGAGATGTGTCGGGGCTGGGCATCGGATTGTACCATCGGCAACCGGTTGACGTTCCAGAAGCGGTCGTGCGCTTCGAGCTGCGCGAAGGGGAGCCGATCGCAATCCTGGCTAAGCAGGCCTGGTGCCACAAGAACGGCGACGGCTGGTATCGCAGCGGCTGGCAGTTTGCGGGCTTGCTGGAAAATATCGACGGCGAAACGCTCGCAATAACCGGCAGCGTCGCTTGAAGCGGCCGAATTCGCCGCTGTTCGCGATCCCCCTTGGCCGCTACAATCAAGCGTTTCCCCGGGTCCCGCGCTCCCTGCGGGTCGCGGCTAAACGGCGGTTTGCTGATCGTTCCGGTTTTCAATCAGCAATCATCAATCCAAAATCAGCAATCCAAACGCGCTCCCCTGCGGGTCGCGGCTAAACGGGTTTTATATGCCTCGCGTTATTGTTCTCGACACTCTGTCTCCTGAAGGCCTCAGCCTGCTGGCCGCCGATCCGCGCATTCAGTTCGATGTGCGGACGGGGCTCAAAGGAGAAGAACTCCGTACGGCGCTGGCCGAGTACGAGGGGGCCATCTGTCGCAGCGGCGTGAAGATCACCGCCGACTCGCTCGCCGGCAACACGCGGCTGAAGGCAATTGTGCGGGCGGGCGTCGGCACCGACAACATCGACAAGGAGGCCGCCACCCGATTGGGGATCGTGGTGATGAACACCCCGGTCGGCAACACGATCAGCACGGCCGAGCACACGCTGGCCCTGATGCTGGCCCTGTCGCGCAATGTCGCCCCGGCGTACCACGCCCTGCTCGAGCATCGCTGGGATCGCAACAAATACATGGGCACGCAACTAGCCGACAAGACGCTGGGCGTCGTCGGACTGGGGCGCATCGGCCAGGCGGTCGCCACGCGGGCCGGGGCGCTGGCCATGAAGGTGATCGGCTACGATCCGTTTCTATCGCCGGAGCGAGCCGCCGAGTTGGGCGTGCGGCTGTTCCCCACGGTTGACGCGATGCTGCCGGAGATCGATTATCTCACCGTCCACACCCCGCTGACCGACGAGACGCGCGGCCTGTTTGGCCCCAAGCAACTGCAGATCGTCAAACCCGGCGCGCGGCTGATCAACTGTGCCCGCGGGGGCATCTATGACGAGGGGACGCTGGTCGAAGGGCTCAAAAGCGGCAAGCTGGCCGGCGTGGCGCTCGACGTGTTTACCGAAGAGCCCTGCACCGACAGTCCACTGTTCGGCATGCCCGGTGTGCTGTGTACGCCGCATCTCGGGGCCAGCACGGAAGAAGCCCAGGCGCAGGTGGCGGTCGAGGGCGTGACGCTGCTGGTGAACTTCCTGACCACCGGCGACATCCGCCACGCGGTGAATATGTCGCCGCTGGACGCCAAAACGCTCGACAGCATGCGGGGTTATCTCGACGTGGCGTATCGGCTGGGCCTGCTGTTGGCGCAACTCGATCAGTCGACCGCCCGTTCGTGCCGGCTGACGTATCGGGGCGAGCTGGCCGAGAAGGACACCAAGCTGCTCACGGCCAGCTTCGCGTGTGGGTTGCTCTCCGCCGCGATGGCGGTCGAGCCGAACATCGTCAATGCCGAGGTGCTGTTGCGCGAGCGGGGGATCGAGTTGACCACCGAAAGCAAGAGCGAGAAAGGGGCGTTCGCCTCGGTGATGGGGGCCGAGCTGGTTACCTCGCAAGGCAAAGTGCGAGCCGCCGGCACGCTCTTCGGCCACGACATGCCCCGGCTGGTGCAGCTCAACGATCATCAGCTTGAAGCATACTTGGACGGCGTGCTGATGATCTTCCCACATCGCGACGTGCCGGGGATCATCGGCAGCGTCGGCACGACGCTGGGGCGGCACCAGGTGAACATCGCCCAGATGGCGGTCGGCCGCGCCAACCGCGGCGGCGAATCGGTGGGGATCCTCAACCTGGACGACACCCCGCCGGCCGAAGCGCTGGCCGAGGTGCGTGCCCATCCGGCGATCCACAACACCACCGTGATCAAGCTCCCCGCGGCGGGCAAGCTGCCAAGCTGGCTGCAATCCGGGCCGCCGTAGGGCGTAGAACTATGCAGGAATTTATTTTCACCACGGAGGAGATTGGCTGTCGGCTATCGGCTATCGGCAAAAAGCTGACAGCCGATAGCCGATAGCTGACAGCAGCGCCTTCGTGGTGAACTAACCTAAACGACGAGGAGATATCCATGAGTGCAAAAGATCGGGCCCATCTGGCTCAAGTCAAGTTGGCGTTGGCGGAGAAGTACGAGCGGCTGGAGCGCGATGCTTCGAGCATTCCGCGCAAGAAAACCTATCGCCTCCGCGCCGCCCGCTACCGCCGCGACTCGGTACGACTCACGTTGCCCGAGTAGACGCGGCCCGGAGTGAAACCGTCACTAGCCCGACGCGCAAGCGAGGGGCACGGCTTTCCGTCCTTCCCCCTCGCTTGCGCGCTTTGATGTTGCGCTAGCACGATAATCGCCCTGTTTCCAGCGTTTTTTGTTTTCCATTCGTGAAATAGGAACCGTGCTTTTCTCGTCGTTTTTGATGCTAGCTGAAAAAACGCGCAACATCAAAACTTGCGCGTCGGGCTAGTGAACGGCACCCGCTGCCGTCCTTGCCCGTTTTCTCCGGCAAATTCGACGTTCTCATCGCCCTGTAGCGTGCCGCATTGGAAGGTACACTTTCCCCATGGGGGTGGCCTGCGCGCCGCGCCGGCGCCCCCTCCTGCGCACACCCCACGCAAACCTTCCCATGAACGCCGAACAACAACGCCTCGAGGAAGCTCGGCTCGGCAGCCTGCCGTGGCGGCGGTGGGGGGCGTACCTTAGCGAGCGGCAGTGGGGGACGGTGCGCGAGGATTACAGCGCCGACGGCGACGCCTGGACCTACCTCAGCCACGACGCCGCGCGCAGCCGCGCCTATCGCTGGGGCGAAGACGGTCTGGCCGGTTTCTCCGATCAGATGCAATACCTGTGCTGCGGCCTGGCGCTGTGGAACACGCGCGATCCAATTCTCAAGGAGCGCCTGTTCGGCCTGACGAACCACGAAGGGAACCACGGCGAGGACGTCAAGGAGCAATACTTCTACCTCGACGCCACGCCCACGCATTCGTACCTGAAGATGCTCTACAAGTATCCGCAGGCCGAGTTCCCGTACGCGCGGCTGGTCGACGAGAACCGCCGCCGCGATCGAATGCAGCCCGAGTTCGAGCTGTTCGACACGGGCGTCTTCGAAGGCGACCGCTACTTCGACGTCTTCGTCGAGTACGCCAAGGCGGGCCCCGAAGACGTGCTGATACAGGTGACGATCTGCAATCGAGGCCCGGACGACGCGCCGCTGTGCGTGCTGCCGCAAGTCTGGTTTCGCAACACCTGGAGCTGGTCGCCGCACAAGCATCGGCCGCAGCTTGCGCTCACGGCCGACGGTACGCTGCTGGCCACGCACGCCGCGCTGGGGAGCTACCAGATCACCGCGCAGCCCGGGGCCGAATGGCTGTTCACCGAGAACGAGACGAACTATCGCCGGCTGTGGGGACTGGCCGATTCGCCGCCGCACGCCAAAGACGCGTTCCATGAATATGTCGTCAACGGCAACAAGGCGGCCGTCAATCCGGAGCATGTCGGCACCAAGGCCGCGGCGCTGCATCGAATGGTGGTCCCGGGGCGCGGCCAGGTGACGCTCCGCTGGCGGATGTCGCACGTGGCTTCGCTGTGTGAAGACGTGTCACTGAGTAAATCCTCTTCCACCAAAGCATCCACCACGCTGCTCTCCACCGACTTCGACGTCGCATTGAACCTCCGCCGCAAAGAGGCCGACGCGTTTTACGGCGAGTTGCAGCAGAAGTTCGAGTCGGACGATGCCCGCAACGTCCAGCGGCAGGCGCTAGCGGGGATGATCTGGAGCCAGCAGTTCTATCATTACAACGTCGCGGCGTGGCTCGACGGCGATCCGGCCCAGCCGAAGCCTCCGCGCAGCCGCCGCGACGGTCGCAATGCGGACTGGCGGCATCTCAACAGCGCCGAAGTGCTCTCCATGCCCGACAAGTGGGAGTACCCTTGGTTCGCCGCTTGGGACTTGGGCTTTCACTGCCTGGCGCTGGCGATGATCGACCCGGAGTTCGCCAAGAATCAGTTGACCGTGCTCGCACGCGAGTGGTATCAGCATCCCAACGGCGCGCTGCCGGCCTACGAATGGGAATTCGGCGACTCGAATCCGCCGGTCCACGCCTGGGCCACTTGGCGCGTGTTTCAGATGGATCGCCGGCAGTGCGGCGGCGCCGGCGACCTGGCATTCCTGGAACGCGTGTTCCACAAGCTGCTGTTGAACTTCACCTGGTGGGTCAATCGCAAAGACGCCGACAATCGCAACGTGTTCCAGGGAGGCTTCCTGGGCCTCGACAACATCGGCGTGTTCGACCGCAGCACGCCGCTGCCCGACGGCGGCCGCTTGGATCAGGCGGACGGCACCAGTTGGATGGCGATGTACTCGCTCACCATGCTGCGGATCGCGCTGGAGTTGGCCCAGCACAACCCGGTGTACCAGGACATCGCGTCGAAGTTCTTCGAGCACTTCTTGTCGATCGCCGCGGCGATGACGTGCGTCGGCGGCGGCGACGGTGTGGACGGCAAAGCGGAGTGTGGCATCGCGCTGTGGGACAACGACGACGAGTTCTTCTACGACGTCATTCATTTTCCCGACGGCCGGGCGATGCCGCTCAAGCTGCATT
>JAIOQB010000173.1 GCA_021413585.1 Planctomycetia bacterium | reverse complement strand
GTGCGATAGTAGGCGGCTTCGCCTTCGACGGCGGTGAAGCCTTCGGCGAAGGCCGGCGCGATCACGACGCGCTTTTCGCTGTTCGTCACGCCCATCCGGGCCAACTGTTCGACAATGGTCTTGCGGCGGGCCTGGTCGAGTTTTGGTCGGGCGTTGTGCAGGCTCTGCTCGACGGTGACGGGAAACGGCACATGCTCCAGCCGCAGGGCGACTTGCTCGAGATGCTTCTTGGCGCCGGCGGCCAGTTCGGCCGTGTTCCCCTTGAAGTCGTGATCGTAGAAGATGAAATCGGCCGCCTCGGCGTTGGTCTGCTGGCTCTCCCAGAACGAATCGGTCACCTGCCCCAGCGGAAACGGCCGATCGTACGCCGGGCCGTCGTTCCCCTTCTTGCGGCCGCCAAACAAGCCGTCGCAGCAACTGCAGCCCGGCGCGAACAGCGCCAGCAGCAGGACGATGACCAGGCGGCGCAGGGGGTTGGTTCTGGCGTTCATCACGATACTCCCTGGAAGCGAATGACCAATGACCAAATTCCAATCTCCAATAAGATGTGCGCGGCTCGTTATTGGAGATTGGAATTTGGTCATTGGGATTTAGTTACTGTCCATGTCCAAACGGCCCGGAAATCATCGCCGGGCCGCCGTGGCGGTAGCGGTTCTTCAGCCGCGGCCAGACCGTGCTGCGGAACTCCTGCGTCGGGGTTCCTTCGAGCTTGCCGGCCAGGTAAAACTGCGCGTCGTTCGGCTCGGTGACGTCAAAGCCGGGCAGCGGCGGCACCTCTTCCGGATCGAGCGGATGGACCAGCTCGGGCGTGACCAGAATAATCAGCTCCGTCTCCTCGCGCGACACTTCGCGCTTGCCCAACAGCAGGCTCAAAAACGGAATGTCTTCGGTCTTCTGAGCGGTCATGGAATCTCTCGACCGTGGTGGTCACCGCGCGGGTGGTCAACCCGGGTGTGTCGCCCACCGACAGGTCGGGGTTGATCTTGCTGAACTCGGGGGAGACTTCCAGCCGGATCCGGTCCTTGTCGATCACGGTCGGCAGAAAGTTCAAGATGGCGCCGAAGCTGCGGAAGTCGGTGGTCACCGCCGCCGCGCCATCGACGCCGACGGTGGTCGGCACGGCGAACTCGCCCCCCGCCACGAAGCTGGCGGGCCGGCCGCTGAGCGTGACCAGCGTCGGTTCGCTTAGAATCCGCAGCACGCCGTGTTTCTTCAGATAGTGAATCCCAAAGTTGATCTGGTCGTTGCTAAAGTGGCCGACGATGCTGGCGGTGCCCGGCGTGTTCAATAAAGACTGAATCAACAAGCTGCCGCTGCTGCCGACGTCGATGTTCACGTCCAGGTTGACCCCAAAATTGCGGGCGGCCGTGCGGTTCAGCTCGGCGATCTTCACCCGCAGGGCCACTTGCTGGATGCCCGGGATCCGCAGCATGTTGACGATGTTGCTGGCCGGCAGCGGATTGCCGGTGGCGTCGTTGGATAAAGGCTGCGCGGCCTGGCCGTCGACCAGCGTGTTGGCGTTGTAGCCGCTGTTGTTGCCGTTGCCATTGCCGTAGCCGCGGCCAGCCAGCGCTTCGCCGCGAATGATGGTCAGAATCTGGGCCGCCTCTTCGGCGTCCTTCGCTTCGCCCCGGATCAACAGCTTGTCGGCCACGGGCGTGAGCGTCACCTTGCTGTCGGGGAACAGCTCGGTCAGGACTTCTTCA
>JAIOQB010000172.1 GCA_021413585.1 Planctomycetia bacterium | reverse complement strand
GCAACTTGAGGTTTTCACGACACATAAAAGCCGTCCAAGTGGTTGTCGGCCATCCCCATTACTGGCAAAATCGAGGAGGGCCTTTTATTACCCGACTCGATCGGGCCAGGGAGCGATTGGTGGGAAAAAGCACATTGCTGCCGGCGGATATCAACACGGAAGTCACTGCGCCGCACCAATTTGCCGGTCCGCCAGTGTACTCCGATCAGTCATTGCAGCAAAAACCGCTACAGGATGCGGGGGGTGCCGTAGGTGATCGGGTACGCCCCGGCGCGCATACCCGGCTGGCGATCCTGCGCGTCGTGATCGAAGAGTTGCAGCGCGTCGTCCCGGCCAAGGACCGCCGCCCGCTGAGCATGCATTCCAACCTCAGTGAGGTGGGCATCGACGCCGAGCGCTTTCTCGACGCCGTCAGCCGCATCGAAGGACGCTACCAGATGCGGTTTCACGACGACTGGCTGCGCGACATGCGCACGGTCGGCGAACTGGTGGCGTGCATTTCAAAACAAATGTTCGACGCGGCCGACCGGGCCGCAGAACTGAAACAAGTTCAGCAGCGACCCGTGAAGCAAGCGCCAGCCGTCAGCCCGCCAACGACTCGCGTCGAATCCGCCACAGCGCGGCGCTCCCGGTCGCGGCTGGAAGATGGCAACGCGTTTCCCGAATGCGAAATGTTGGAGAATCGGCTGGAAGGATTAAGAGCTGCCGGCCTGGAAAATCCATTTCATCACGCCAACGAGTCCGTGCAAGGCCGCACTGCAAAGGTCAGCGGCCGAGATGTCGTCAGCTTCACCAGCTTCGATTACCTGGGGCTGGCGGGCCATCCTGCGGTAAAGCAGGCGGCCAAGGACGCCATCGACCGATTTGGCTGCAGCGCTTCGGCCAGTCGCATGGTCGGAGGGAACAACACAACGCTCGATGAACTGGACGCAGCGCTTGCCGAATTCATCGGCGCCGAGCGGGCGGTGGTGTTTCCCTGCGGCTATGGCACGAACGCTTCGGTCTTCAATCATTTGTTCGGCGAAGGGGATCTGATTCTCTACGACGAGCTGGCACACAATAGCATCATGCAAGGTGCCGGCGCCTCGAAAGCGGGCAAGCGATCGTTCCGCCACAATGATTGTATGCAGCTCGATGGCCTGCTGCGCGACTTGCGGCCGCAGTACCGTCGCGTCGTGGTGGCGATCGAAGGCGTGTACAGCATGGACGGCGATTATCCCGATCTGCCGAAATTCATCGAAATCAAGAAGCGGCACGATGCGCTGCTGTATGTAGACGAGGCCCACTCGATCGGCACGATGGGGCCCCGCGGTCGTGGAATCTGCGACTTCTACGGCATCGATCCGTCCGAGGGGGATCTATGGATGGGCACGATCAGCAAGGCGCTCGGCGCCGGCGGCGGCTATCTGGCCGGGCCCGATCGGCTGATACGCTACCTCAGCTATACCACGCCCGCGTTCGTGTTCTCGACCGCCTGCTCACCGCCGAACGCTGCCGCTGCGCTGGAGGCACTGCGCACGATCGACCGCGAGCCGTGGCGCGTAAGCCGCCTGCGAGAGCGGTCGGAACTGTTCCTCAAGCTGGCCATCGACGCTGGTCTCGACACCGGTGGCAGCAGTGGCACGCCTGTGATTCCGATCATCGTCGGCAGCTCAACCCGCGCGATTCTTGTTTCGCAGATGCTGCTCGAACGCGGCATCAACGCCCGGCCGATTCTCTACCCGGCGGTCCGCGAATCGGCGGCCCGCGTCCGGTTCTTCCTCACCTGCGAGCATAGTGAAGAACAGATTGTCGAAGCCGTCGAAACGCTCGTACAGGTGATGGCTGCGACGTAATTTCGCTGGCCTGCTGCTTACCGGTTCTCAGTGGCGACCTGGGCACACGAGCCGCCCTCGCCAAGGGGCGGTGCGAACCCGCATGGTGGGCCGAAGGCATGTTCTCGCTCCCCGATTTTTCGCAGCGCCAAGTACAACCGGAGGTGATGGACCAACCGGGCCTGGATGCCGATCGGCATCGCCGGGCGTTGGCCGGTTTACGACGCATCAATTCCATCAGCGCCAGCGCACGAATCATCTGGCCCGCGATCTTGAAGCTGGCCCGTGCCAACTCCGACTCGCTCCGGGTGCTCGACGTGGCCAGCGGCGGTGGCGACGTGCCGATTGCGTTGTGCCAGTTGGCCCATCAGCAGCGCGTGCGGCTGACGATGGTTGGCTGCGACTTGAGCCCCGTGGCGGTCGAGTACGCCGCGCGGGCAGCACAACACGCCGGCTGTGCAATTGAATTCCGCGTCGGTGATGTGCTGCAAGAGCCGTTGCCGACGGGTTTCGATGTAATCACCAGCTCGCTGTTCCTGCATCATTTGAGCCACAGCGATGCGGTGCAATTGTTGCGTCGAATGGGGGAAGTCGCCGGGCAAATGGTGCTGATCAACGACCTTCGTCGTTCGCTGGCCGGCTACGCACTAGCACAGGCAGCGTGCAGGCTGCTCACCACGTCGGCGGTCGTTCGTACCGATGGGCCGCGATCCGTGGCCAACGCATTCACGATTCCCGAGATGAACGCACTCTGTGCCGAGGCGGGGCTGGAAGGGGCAGTCGTCCACAAGCGATGGCCCTGCCGGATGCTGGTGGTCTGGAAACGGCCAGCGTGAAGCCTATGAACCAGCCCCATCAACATCTATGTTGGGACCACGGGGGTGACCTCCGGCCGATAGCCGACAGCCAACAGCCGACAGCCAACAACGAAAAGGCCTCCATGTTGAGCGCATGCGACGCAGTGGTGATCGGAGGAGGCCCGGCCGGGGCAACGACTGCGCTGCTGCTGGCGCAGGCTGGCTGGTCCGTGACGCTGCTGGAGCGCAAGCGATTTCCGCGCCCCAAGGTCTGCGGCGAGTATTTGTCCGGGACAAACTGGCGACTGCTCGAAGCCCTGGGTGTGGCGGACGACTTTTCAGAGTTGGCGGGGCCGGAAGTGCAACGCGTGGGCTTGTTCATTGGCCGGACCGCACTGACTGCTCCATTA
>JAIOQB010000171.1 GCA_021413585.1 Planctomycetia bacterium | reverse complement strand
CGGCGTACTGAGGGCACAAAAGACCAGCGAGGTGGCGATCGTGCCGGAGCAATGGGCCGAGTTGACCGTCAGCACCGCGGTGCCCCACGGCAGCCGCGTCCATCGCGGCGACGTGTTGGTGCAGTTCGACACGCGCAAGATCGACCTGGCACTGCGCGACATGGAACTCGAGATCCGCGGTGCCGACTTGGCGCTGGCTCAAACGCGCGAAGCCCTGGCGCTGCTAAAGAAATCGACCCCGGCGCAATTGGCCGACGCCGAAGCCGCCAGCCGCATCGCCAACGAAAACATGCGCGACTTTGTCGACAAGGTGCGGCCCCGCACGCTCAAGGACATCGATTTTCAATTCAAGCAGGCTGAGCAGTTCCTGACCTATCAGGAGGAAGAACTCAAGCAGCTTGAAAAGATGTACAAGAAGGACGACTTGGTGGAGACGACCGAAGAGATCATCCTCCGCCGCTGCCGCAACGAAGTGGAGGCGGCCAAGCACAACGTGGAAACCTCGCGCGCCAACCGCGATTGGCAACTGACGTTCGGCCTGCCGCGGCAAGAGGCGTCGCTCAAGCAGGCGGTGGTGCAGGCGACGTTGGCGCTCGACAAGGCGAAGGCCACCGTGCCGCAGGCGCTGGCCGAGCAGGAAATCAACTTGAAGAAGCTCGAATACGAAGCCGTAAAACGGGCCGATCGCCTGGCGCAGCTCCGCCGCGACCGCGAGCGGCTGGCGGTCAAATCGCCGGCCGACGGCACCGTGTATTACGGACAATGCACCCGCGGTGCGTGGCCGGCGGTCGAAGCGGCCGCTCCGTTGCTGGCCACCGGCGCGCCGATGCGGCCGTTTCAGGTGTTCATGACGGTCGTGGACTTGGATTCGCCGGTGCTGCTGGCGAATGTCGACGAGGGCCAGTTGCGGCAATTGAAGACCGGTCTGCGCGGCACGTTCAAGCCGAAAGTCGACCCGCTGCGCGAGTACCCCGCCACACTCACCCAGCTTTCCGCCGTGCCGAGCGGCCCAGGGCGGTTTGACGCAGAGATCGACATCGATTCGGCCGCCGCCCACGATCGACAGGCGATTCCCCTGGTCCCCGGCATGAATGGCACGGCCCGGTTCACCGTCTATACCAATCCCAAGGCGCTCATGATCCCCGCCGCGGCGGTGCGAACTGATCGGGATGACGACGAAACGTACGTGATGCTCGTCGACCGCGACGGCCCGCCGCAGCGGCGCGTCGTGAAAGTGGGGCAGCGCGTGAAAGAGCAGGCGGAGATATTGTCGGGGTTGAAGGCCGGCGACGTAGTGCGATTGAAGGATGATGAGGCGAAATAAAGTAAGCTGGTGTCCCCCGGAGTGCCACTGCTGGCTTGTCCAGCAGTGCTGCTTTTGGCTACTTCTTAGCGGCTGAATCCCGTGAATCGCTCCACTGAACAAGGCCATGATTGACTAGTGCCGCCGCAGTTGCCAACCGTATATCTAGAGACGAAGAAGCAAGGATTCTCAATAAAGCCACAGCTATGAAATGGTCGAGCTCCGGCACTGCTGGGCAAGTCTCTTGATCCGCCGTGGCGGGCCAGCAGTGGCACCCGCGCGGCCATGAAAATTGGCATGAAAATGATCGATTTAACTCGCCCGAAAATGCTCGCACGCGGCCAGATCGTGTTGCTGTGTGCGTTGATTTGCGCCGCGCTGCTATGTTGCACCGTCCAACTAGCTCGGGCGGCCGATACCGCGTCGGCTAGCGGAATCGAAACCCCCGCGCGGCATCCTCATCCCATCCCCATGCCGGCCGATGCCGACGTGGACCGCTCGATCACGCGCGGCGTTGATTTTCTGCTGTCGATCCAGAACCGC
This sequence comes from Planctomycetia bacterium, assembly GCA_021413585.1. GTDB lineage: Bacteria > Planctomycetota > Planctomycetia > Pirellulales > UBA7805 > JAIOPX01. Next base: position 2,408 of record JAIOQB010000171.1, on the reverse strand, counting down.
GACGGCTCGTGGGGATCGGCCACGCAGACCAAGGACTTGAACATTTACGCCCCAGTGCCGGGTGCGCACGAGGCGTTTCGCGCGGCGGTCACGGCGCTCTGCATCTCGGCGCTGATTGAATCGCACGACGCCCGGCCCGCGGTGAGCCAGTCGCTCGACCGGGGGGAAAAATGGCTGCTCGAAAAACTCCCGCAGGTGCGCCGCGCGGAACAGTCGACGCTTTACAACAACTGGGCTCACGCCTACGGCATCGAGGCGCTGTGCCGGATGCTCAAGGGGCACGCCGGCGACGCCGAGCGGCAGCAATCGATCAAGGCGGTAATCCGCCAGCAGATCGACCGGCTCACTCGCTATGAGTATGCCTTCGGCGGCTGGGGATATTATGACTTTGAATCGCACACCGACCATCCGGGTGAATACGCTCCGTCGTTCACTTCGTCGACTGTGCTGGTGGCCTTGAAGGCGGCGGAACGGGCGGGCGTGGAAGTGCCCAAGCGGCTCACGGATCGCGGCACGGCGGCCGTGCAATCGCAGCAGAAGCCCGACTTCACGTATCTCTACAGCGGCACGTTCTGGAAGAAACCGATGCGGGGAATCAACCAGCCGGGCGGCAGCCTGGGGCGCAGTCAGGTGTGCAACCTGGCCCTGCGCGATTGGGGAGACAAACGGATTACCGACGCCGTGCTGACCGAATGCCTCGATCGGCTGTTCGCCCGCAACATGTGGCTCGATATCGGACGCAAGCGGCCGATTCCGCACGAGTCGTACTACCAGGTGGCCGGGTACTTCTACTACTACGGCCACTACTACGCGGCTGAGTGCATCGCCGAACTTCCCGCCGCCGAGCGCCCCCGCCACACCGCGCAACTCGACGCGCGGCTGATGGCACTGCAGGAAAAAGACGGCTCGTGGTGGGACTACCCGCTGTACAATTACCACCAGCAGTACGGGACGGCGTTTGCGGTGATGAGTTTGGCGAAGGGGCGAATCGCTAAGTGAGAATCGTCGAGAACGGAAATCCCAATGTCTAAATCCCAATGTCCAAAAAAGATGTGCGAAGCTCCCTCATTAGACATTGGGATTTAGACATTAGACATTCCCTTCGCGGTGCCTCCGTGTCTCCGTGGTAAATTAGCTTCTATCTTAGTGCCGCGAAAGGAATCTATGGCCAAGCCGCGAAGCGTGAGCATGTGGCGGCTCGGCGGGTTGTCGATTGGGTCGCTGATCCGGCGCTCGATCGCGGGCTACATGCGCAACCAACTGGCCAGCAAGAGCGCCCAGTTTGCGTATTACTCGATGTTGTCGCTCGCCCCGCTGCTGATTTTACTCATCGCCGGGATCGCGAAGATGCCCGAAGGGGTGCTGGGGAGCTTTTTGCGAATGCTGCGGCATGGGTTGCCGCCCGACGTGTACACGCTGATCCACGACCAGATCGTCAGCCTGCAAGGGCACACGACCACGCGACTGGTCATCGTCAGCCTGTTCATCTTCATGTACGCCGGCTGGCAGTTGTTCCTGTCGATCAGCGACGGCCTGCACGCGGCGTTCGCAGTCGATCCAATGCTGAGGCGCTGGCGGGCCCATTGGGTGTCGCTGACGTTTTCGCTTTCCGCGCTGGTGCTGCTGATGTTTTCATTAGGGGCGCTGACCGCCGGGACCGACTTGATCCGCTGGGGGCTGGGGCTGGTCAACCTGTCGTGGATGGATTGGTTGCTGATACATGCAGCCCGCGCGACGATCATCTGCGCCGCCTTGATGGTGCTGACCGACGCGATGTACTGCATGATCCCCGCGGCCGGCAACGGCTGGCACTGGCTATCGCCCGGCAGCGTGTTCGCCGTCGGAGCCTGGACCGCCGCCAGCCAGGCGTTTCGGCTGTACGTGGAGCACTTTCGCCCGTACAACGAAACGTACGGGGCGCTGGCCAGCGTCGTGGCGCTGCTGATCTGGCTGTACATGATCGGCTCGATCCTGATGCTCGGCGGGCAGATTAACGGCGTGATTTATCAGGCGGCGCAGGAGCGGGAGGGAGCGGGGTGAAGGACGTTATTTCACCACAGAGGCACAGAGAAAAGGAAGCGAATGACCAATCACCAAATTCCAATCTCCAATATTGGTCATTGGAATTTGGTGATTGGTCATTAATTCGCCGTAGGGTGGGTCAAGCCGTGGGCGCCGACCCACCATATCGTCGGGCCAATTCGTGGTGGGTCTGCGACCCACCCTACACTCTAGAACCGTGGCAACGATTGACGTGCGATACTTCGGCCTGAAAGGCCGAGATTCGATAGCCCAGGGCGAAGCCCTGGGTACGCAAGGAATAATAATTTGTCGTAAGCCCTGAAAGGGCGTTATAGATCGTCACCCTAGTCCCACGCATATCGCTCATCGAGCGCCACTTGGTACTT
>JAIOQB010000216.1:0-7500 GCA_021413585.1 Planctomycetia bacterium | reverse complement strand
CCAAAGATTCTCGACTGCAGCCACCCGTAGGTGTCTGGGCAGTATCTCAGTCCCAGTGAGGCAGGTCGTGCTCTCACACCTGCTACCCATCATTGCCTTGGTAGGCCATTACCCTACCAACAAGCTAATAGGAATCGGACTCATCTCCAGGAGGAATCACACCTTTGGTCCTTAGACGTTATTCGGTATTACCTGCAGTTTCCCGCAGCTATCCCGAGCCCGGAGGTAGATATCCACGCGTTACTCTCCCTTTCGCCGCTGTCCCCGTATTGCTACGGTTCTCGCTCGACTTGCATGCCTAATCCATGCCGCCAACGTTCATTCTGAGCCAGAATCAAACCCTTCAATTAATATTTCCTTATCGACCTGACACCCGCGGCAGCCTTGCGGCCTTACGCGAGCCCCAGCCCGACTCGTTAACCAATTGAACGCTTTGATGTATGTCAGGCGCACGCACTTTGTGAAAAGCACGCACACCCAACGTCACAAAACTCAATTAATGACGAGGATATACTTCCAAATTGCCAAAGAACGACAAAGCCACCAAATTCCCGCGGACATTGCTGCCCGAAAGTCTTAGGCGGCTCCGTAATTCCCGTAAGCAAAACCTCTCAAGGAGGAGTTGCTTCAGGGACACGTATTCTAGCGAGTCGCCGGAGCTTGTCAAAGGCCCCTTTGAAAATTCTTTTGGAAAGGGATTGGCTAGGTGTTTCGCTGGCCGTGTTCGGGTCGCCGCAAGGGCCAATAACCGCCGTCAAATCCGCGCCACGTGGTTCAGATTCCCGGAATTTGGGCCTGTTCTTTTAACCTAACCATTTTTTCCAGTTTGCCGGACAGCGAATTCACAAGACATCACGCATTTTTGGAAATTGAAGTGGCAATCGAAGTGCCCGCATAACATCGTGCCGTTAGTCGCAAAGGGTCAAGCCCTTAGTTTATTCCGACGACGAAACTTCGGCCTGGGATCAGTGGTTTCATACACCGGCCGAGGTGTGAGAAAACAGGGGCGTTCAGATTAGTAACGATTGAAAACTAGGTCGGGACACACTTCGGCACGCTTTGCAGGTCTTAATAGGGTAAACTTCACCGCATGGTCCTTATGAAGCATCGCTGCAAACTACCTTTCGTGCTGTTAGTCGTGGCCGGATTGGCCGCTGCGCTCATTTCCGACAGTGCATCTGCGGCCGACGACCTGGCCCGGGTGGCGGCGGAGGTGGACCGATTGCTTGGCGAGGAAGCCCTTCGCGGCAAGCCGCTGGCTCCGCCGGTCGACGATGCGGCCTATTTGCGGCGCATCTCGCTGGACATCGTCGGCGAGCCCCCTGGCCCGGCGGAAATCACCTCCTTCGTCCTCGACCCGGCTCCCGACAAGCGGCGGCGGATGGTCGATCAGTTGCTGACCAATCCGCAATATGGCCAGAACTGGGCTCGCTACTGGCGCGACGTCATCATGGCGCGGCGTAGCGACGAACGGGCATTAGTCCGCGCGGGCAATAGTGCCACGGTCTACCTCACTGAACAGTTCAACAAGGGCGCCGGCTGGGACCAGATCGCCCGATCGCTGGTCACCGCAACTGGCGACGTCCGCCACGAAGGCTCGACGGCACTCCTGTTCGCCCAAGAGGGAAAGCCGGAGGAAACGGCGGCGGAAGCGGCCCGCGTTCTGCTCGGCTTCGAGCTGCAATGCGCCCAATGCCACAACCATCCCTACGACGATTGGAAGCGCGAGCAGTTTCATGAGTTCGCGGCGTTCTTTCCTCGCGTGGTGGTCCGGCCATTGCCGAATGACATCGTGCAGAATTTTGAAATCACGTCGCTGGAGAAATCTGGCGGCGGCGGGAAAAATAAGGCAAAGGCGGAGCATTACATGCCCGACCTGAAAAATCCCCAGGCACAGGGGACGCTGATGCAGCCGGTGTTTTTCTTGAGTGGCCAGGCATTGCCGCCCGGGATGACCGACAAGCAGCGCCGGCAGACGCTGGCTCGCTGGATCACTGCCCGTGAGAATCCTTGGTTTGCCAAGGCGTATGTCAATCGGGTCTGGGCCGAGTTGCTGGGGCGTGGTTTTTACGAAACCGTCGACGATTTAGGGGCCAAACGCAAATGTGCGGCGCCACGGACCGTGGAGTATCTATCGCAGCGATTTGTGGAAAATGGCTACGACTTGCGGTGGCTGCTGCGGACGATCAGCAGCACCGCCGCCTATCAACGGGCCAGCAAGTCACGCGGCGAGAGCGATGCGACTCCTTTTACCGCCGTGGTGATTCAGCCGCTGCGGAGCGACGTGCTGTTTAGTGCGCTCACCTCGGCCCTGGGGGCGAACGAGTTGGAAAGCGCCGCCGCTGCGAATCCCAAGAACAAAAATGCCGCCTACGGTCGCAACGGGCCACGGTTTGTCTTCGAGCAGGTGTTCGGGTTCGACCCCAGCGTGCCGCGGGAAGAGGTTTCGGCCTCGATTTCGCAGGCCCTGCTGCTGATGAACGGCCCGCAACTCAGCCACGGGCTGAAGGGGGACAACCCGCAAGGGATGCTCGGCAAGCTGCTGCTATCCGAATCGCACGACGATCTCGTGGCGACCGAGCTTTACCTGCGAACGCTTTCCCGCGAGCCGAGCGAAAAGGAACTGGCCGTGGTGATCGAGCATGTCCACAGCACATCGAAACGCTCGGCCGCGTTTGAAGACGTGCTGTGGGCGCTCATCAATTCGGCCGAGTTTCGGCAGCGGAGGTGAGAAGAGGCTATCGGCTATCAGCCGGAAAGTTAGATCACGGCATCGAACCTGACAGCTCACTGCTCACTTTTACGCCGGCAGGTAATCCCATGACCACGCAAGTCGTCCACCACACCCGGGCCAGCATCTCGCGCAATCGGGTCGTCGCCCGACGCGATTTTCTCAAGGGGATTTCCGTGGCCGCGTTGGCGGCCGGTGGGTTGTCGTGGACCGACTTGCTGAGCTTGCAGGCGGGGGAGCTGCGCCGCCGCGGCATGGCGTGCATCACGCTCTGGATGGGAGGGGGGCCGAGCCAGTTCGAGACGTTCAGTCCCTTAGAGCGGCACGAAAACGGTGGCGGCACGAAGTCGATCGCCACGGCGGTGCCAGGCATCCGGTTTGCCGATAGCCTGCCGGAGATGGCGAAGCTGGCCAAGGAATGCGCGGTGATTCGCTCGATGACGAGCAAGGAGGGGAACCACGTTCGCGCGGCGTACCTGCTGCACACTGGTTATCTGCCGACGCCGACGGTGAAGTACCCTGCGCTCGGTGCCGTGGCGGCCCATCAATTGGCGGATAAGGCGTGCGAGCTGCCCTCCTACGTCCGCATCGGCCGGAGCGGCTTGAGCGATTCGGCCGGCGGATTCCTGGGCGTCGAGTTCGATCCGTTCGTCCTCGGCAAGGCCGATCGCCCGCCAGAGAATACGGCCCCGGCGACCACCAACGATCGGTTCCAAAGCCGGCAGCAATTGCTCGCTCGGATGGAAGCCGACTATGCATCGTCGGGCGGGGCGGAGCAGGTGGCCGATCATCGCAAGCTGTATGACCAGGCGTCGCGGATGATCATGAGCCGCCAGATGAGGGCATTCGATTTGGCCCAGGAGCCCGAGAAAATGCGGACTGCCTACGGCGAAGGGGCATTTGCCTCGGGCTGCTTGATGGCCCGCCGGTTGGTGGAAGAGGGAGTGACGTTCGTCGAAGTGACGCTCGGCGGCTGGGACACGCACGGCGATAATTTTAACCAGACCCGCAAACTGGCCGAGCAGGTTGATCGGCCGATGGCCCAACTGATAGCCGACCTGAAGCAGCGCGGCATGCTGGAGCGAACGCTCGTCGTGTGGATGGGTGAGTTCGGCCGCACCCCGAAGGTCAACGCCCGCTCCGGACGCGACCACTACCCTCAGGCGTTCAATGTGGTGCTGGCCGGCGGCGGAGTGCGTGGGGGCCAGGTGATTGGCCGCGTGACGCCCGACGGTGCCAAGGTCGCCGACCGCCCTGTGACCGTGCCCGATCTCTTCCGCAGCTTCTGCCACAGCCTGAAAATCAATCCTGATGCGGAGCAGATGACCCCGATTGGCCGGCCGATCAAGATTGTGGACGGTGGGAAGGTGGTTAACGAATTGTTCGGGTGATCGGCTCTCGACGTGGTGCCACACATAAATATCCCCGGGCTCCGCCCGTGGGCCCAGCGTGGTGTTTTGTGCAGCGCCACCTTTACCTGTCATTTACCTGTCATTTTAGGCTCCGCATGAATCATCGCATTCTGATCGGCATCATCTTCATTAGTACCGCCGCACTCACCTCGCCCGGGGCGGCGAAGGAGGGCAATCTCATTCTCTCCGGCCATTTTCAATCCAGCGACGCCGTCAAGCGTCTGCCCGAGGATTTTGAACTCCAGGGGGACGCGACGTTCGGAGTGTTGGGGGATCCGGCGCGCGAGAACAACGGCCGCGGCGTCCGCTTACTCTCTGGCAACGACGCGAACAAAGATGGTCGCCACGAAGGAAACGTCTCAACCACGATCCACAATCTTCGCCCCTCACAGGGGCGCTGGTATCGCTTGCGGATTCACGCCTTGGCGCAAGACGGCTTTCAAGTTGGCGAGGACGACTTATATCTGGAAGTCGAGTTCTTTCGCGATGGCGGCAAAAACTCGTTGGACCACGTCAAGAAATCGCTCTACGAATTAGTGGAGCGGGACCGTAAGGCACTCGCCGACGCCGGCACCAACCGCAACCTGGGCCGGGCGACCTGGCGGTACTTCGATCTGGAATTTCGCACGCCGTTTCCGGAGGTCGATACGCTCACGGTCAAAGCCGGCTTTGGTCACGGCAAAGGGACCGGTCTGCGCTCAGAATTCTGGATTAACGAGATCGAGTTGAGCCCGATCGCCGTCCCTGCGGATTACACACCGCCGCAGGGAGGTAAGATCACGCTGGGCAAGGACGCGTTGAAATTGCTCGCGCCGCTTGGCGGTCGCTGGTATTTCGACCCGCGCGGCGGCGACCGAAATGCGCCGCCTGAGTTCAACTCGGCCAATGCCGATCGGCTGTACTATCTGACCGACCGGCTGGAGGCCCCGTTTGCCGGCAACATGTCCGCCTGGCTTCGCAAAGGCTATCTCGACCCCGCCGGCAACGAAGTGAAAACGGATCGCCTGGTCGAAGACAACGTGACCGTCTCCCTCACCAAGACGCACTTGGTGATCAAGTCGAAGAATTTACCAAACCATCCCACGGCTGTGTTTCCGGATCGGACCCGCTCGCTTGACGGCAACCCGAACTTCCTGCAGGAAAAATATTCGACGTGGTATATCCCGTTGGAGCCGAAAGAGAATCCGCGGCACGCGGCGATGAAGGATCGCAGCAATAACAACAGCGCGTTGCCACGCGGGCCGATCGGCGTGGCGGTCAACGGGATCGTGTTCTTCAACCCGTTCGATCATTTGCTCAATGAAGACGCCGTATGGCGCGTCGACCGCTGCTGCGGCCACCCATCGCCGAATTATATGTACCACTATCACAAGTATCCGGTGTGCGTGAAATCTCCCTGGGCCGACGATGGCGAGGGACATTCGCCGCTGATTGGTTTTGCGTTCGACGGATTCCCGGTCTATGGCCCCTACGAAGCGAAGGGGCGGCTGGCGAAGGACGATGTTGAGAATCCGCTCAACGAGTTCAACATCCATCGCGACAACGAGCGCGGCTAGCACTATCACCTCACGCCAGGCAAGTTCCCGCACATCATCGGCGGCTACTGGGGTGTCGCGGAGAGCAAGAACCGCCAAGGTCCGCCCGGCGGCGGGCCACCGGGCGGCCGCGGATTTCCGCCCAGAGGCGGATTCCCACCACGAAGTGGACCACCAGAGGGTGGATTTCCACCGGGCGGCCCGCGCGGCGGCTAGGTGATTGGCCGCGTAGTGCCCGATGGCGCGAAGGTCAACGCCTGCCCTGTAACCGTCACCGACCTATTCTGCAGCTACTGCCGCAGCTTGAAGATCGATCCCGACGTAGAACAGAAGACTCGGATCGGTCGACGGATCTAGATTGTCGATGGTGGGAAATCGGTGAACGACTTGTTCGGTGTCGCCACCCTCATGCGGTTGCCAAATAAAATGCTACTTTTGCCGCCATGAAATTTGGCTTTCGCAAACCATCTTTGAGAAAACGTCTGGCCGCCCGCACGTCGTGGAAGCGGGTGCTGCGCCATCGAATGGGGCTGAAGGCCCCTCGCGGCTGGGGCCACCGGCACAATCGATTCGTCCGCGCCATTCGGCCTGTTGACGATCCGACATTCCCACTCGAAATCTGGCTGAGTGAAGCACCATTCGCCGCGCGAATCGTTGTCGCCCCTTGGGGTTACGACATATCTGCTGCGCGGCCAGGCACTGATCCGACCCCGCTCCTGTTAAATCGCGAATCGTTGACAAGTTGCGTCGCCTGTATAGCATGGGTAAAATAAGTGCTTTGAACAACTTAACTCGCCCGGCGTCGGCAGACTTTGTCACTCAGGAGCTTATCAGCCGCCATGAATCCCATTGTCACCGACCAGCCGCCGATCGTCGCCTCCCGCAGCGAGCAACTACTGGCCCGAGCCAAGCAGAGCATCGCCGGCGGGGACAGCAGCACGATGAGGGTATTGCCCTACCACCTGCCGCTGGTCGCCAGCCGCGGGCGTGGCAGCCGCGTGTGGGACGCCGACAACAAGGAATACATCGATCTGAATATGGCCTTTGGGCCGCTGATCTTCGGGCATTGCCCCGATCTGGTGATTCGCTCCGTCCGCCGGCAAATCACCGAGTACGGCAGCCAGTTGGGCTTCCCCACTGAGATCACCACCCGCGTGGCCGAGAAGCTCAAGCAGCTTTTCCCCTCGATCGAACTGCTGCGGTTCGCCAACTCGGGGACCGAGGCCCTGGCCTCGACCGTCCGGCTCGCCCGCACGTTCACCGGCCGCAGCAAGGTCATTCAGTTCGAAGGGCACTATCACGGCTGGAGCGAGGCAGTGTTCAACCGCTACCACGCCCCGCTGGAGTTGCTCAACGGCCGCGACTACGCCCCCGCCATGCCTGGCACCCTGGGCATGATGAATGGCGGACCGACCGACTCGATCGTCGTGCGTTGGAATCATCCCGACGCCCTGGAGCGGTGTCTGGAAGAAAACCGCGGCCAGGTGGCGGCGGTCTTCATGGAGCCCGTCATGGGTAACGCCGGCGTTATCGCCCCCCGCCCCGGCTACCTGGAGCGGGTCCGCGAACTGACCCGCGACCACGGCGCACTGTTGGTGTTTGACGAAGTCATCAGCGGCCTGCGCGTCGCGGCCGGCGGAGCCCAGGAACTTTATGGCATCGAACCCGATATCACCGTCGTGTCCAAATCGGTCGGCGGCGGATATCCCGTCGCCGCGTTCGGCGCATCGCGCGAGATCATGGAGCCGATCGTCTCCGGCAAACTGTTCCACGGCGGCGTCTACTCCGGCAATGCCGTAGTGATGGCGGCGGCCGAGGCGGT
>JAIOQB010000215.1 GCA_021413585.1 Planctomycetia bacterium | reverse complement strand
CTCGTACTGCTGGTTGCCGCGCTGGCGGTCGCGATGCTTGAAGTAGACATTTTGCCGCGGCACTTCCAACGCGTCCGCGGCCGTTTTGAGCATCAGGTCGATCCACTCCGCATGCTCGGCCAGGGTGTGCTCGTTGGGGCGGGCAAACTCGGCAATGTGCAAATGGTTTTCATAGCGATCGACCACCAGCGGCACCTCGGGGATGTCGCGCTCGTAGAGCCGATAGCAGGTGATCCCCTGCCGTGTCGGCCAGCGGCGCAGGTGCCGGGCCAGTTTTACCAACCGATTGCGAAACAACTCGGCCTGGTTGGCGGCGCGGTCCGGCAACCCGCCGAAAGCTGGTTTGGAAATGGTACGCGTAGTGGCCGGCGATTTTCTGGCGGTGCGCACTTCCCCGTCTTCCGCCGGGAGAGGGTGCGCGGCCACCGTGGTCTCACTCAACTCCGGCGCCACAACGTCGCCAACATCTTCAGCAAAATGCTCGCTGACGGTTTCCTCGGACTCCGTCACCTTGCCCTCGTCCATTGGGAGAGCGTTCTCAACGCCAGCCTCCACGGGCGGTTCCGCCTCCCGCGATCGCCCCGGCCGCGGCGCCCTCGGCCCGTAGAACTGATAATACGTACATTCGATCCGCGCGTTGTACAGCTTCCGCCGCTTAGTGGCTTGCTGCCCCACGAGCGATTCAAAGTCCGGCGTGGCGGTGAGAATGAAGTGCGACCACGTGGGCAACCGCCGCAGCACCTGGGGCATCAGCCGCGAAACAGCCGCCGCTTCTTCCTGCTCGCCGAGCCGCTGCCCATACGGCGGGTTGGCAATCACCACGCCGTATTGCCGCTTGCTCGTCAGGTCGCTGAACTCCTTGACTTGAAAATGCACGTCCTCCGCCACGCCCGCCTGCTGGGCGTGATAACGGGCCAGACTGAGGACCTCTTCATCCCGATCAGTCCCGAGGACGCGCTGCGGCAAAGCGGGTAGCGCAGCGGCGCTCGCCTCGTCGCGGGCTTCAGACCAATGGGTCGAGGCCATTGCCGGCCACGCCTCGGCATCGAACGTGCGCAGGCGGCCGGGCGCCAAGTTGCGGCCGATCATCGCCGCTTCAATCGGAATCGTGCCGGTGCCGCAGAAGGGATCGATCAGCGGCTGCTCGGCCCGCCAATGCGAGAGCAACACCAACGCGGCGGCCAGCGTCTCTTTGAGCGGAGCCGGGCCGGAGAGCGTGCGGTAGCCGCGCTTGTTCAGACCGGCACCGCTGGTGTCGATGGTGAGCGTTGCTTCGTCGGAGAGCAGGGCCACGTCGACTTTGAACCGCGGGCCGGTCTCAGGCAGCTCGGTCACGCCGTGGGCGGCGCGCAGCTTTTCGACAATCGCTTTCTTGACGATCTTCTGGCACGCCGGAACGCTGGAGAGTTGCGACTTGTGCGAGCGGCCGGTGACCGGAAAGCAGGCGTCGGCCGGTATCCACTCATGCCACGGCAGTGCGTATGTGGCATCGAACAGCACGCCGAAGTCGCGAGCCTCAAACGCACCCATCCGCAGCAGCACGCGGTCGGCCGTGCGCAGCCAGAGGTTACTGCGCGCGATCGCCTCGGCCGTGCCCGTGAACAGTGTCCGGCCGGGCTGGATATTGCGGCCTTCGTAGCCCAAGCCTTTCAGCTCGCGCGACACGACCGCTTCGAGTCCGAACGCGCTGGACGCGAGCAGGTCTAATGGCGGCAAGGGGAAACACTCCGGGCGGGATCGACGAAGGGTGACTGGGGCAATCATGCATTATCACACAGCGCAGCCGGGCCGCAACCCGACGAATCGGACGGAGGCTTTTTAAACTACCGCGAAAATGCGAAAGAGCGAAATCGCGAATCAAACTACCGTTTCGCGTTTTCGCCCTTTCGCGTTTTCGTGACCCTTCTTTCCTCAGGCAGGATGGGCTCTAGGTCGATTTTCCGCCTGATTTGGCGCGATTTTGATGGTCGACTTTGCCGGCAGGGGCGATTTGGCTGAGCTAGAATTGAACTATTGAATCGACTCGGCTCGACTTGAACATTTAGCGAAATTGCCGTGCTGCAAACTCCAACTGAAACACTGCCTGACGCGAAGGATCTACCGCGGTTGCCGCTGGTCGCGATGGAGCATTATATGCTCGCCGACGACTTGCCGGACTACCCAATGACGTTCTTCCTGCGATTGATCCTGGAGGGGCAACTGCGGCGGCGCGAGTTTGAGCGGGCGTTGGCTCGCACGTTGGCCAAGCATCCTTTGCTCTCCGCCACGGTGGAACCGCTGCGCGGGCGCTGGCGGAATTGGGTTTGGGGAGAGGCTCCGCCGGCCGCCATCTACTGGAACGACGGCGGCGAACCCGAGCAGCGCTACTTGGACCTCACGCAAGAGTCGGGGCTGCGGATCAAGGTGGACATCGCGGGCGACACCACG
>JAIOQB010000214.1 GCA_021413585.1 Planctomycetia bacterium | reverse complement strand
TGATAACCGCTGTGCCAGAAATGAAACGAGCGATAGCCGCCGGGCGATTGTCGCGCACTGGCGGGGATCACTTCGCGCCGCGTCCCTCCCCACTCCCAACCCATCATCGAGTTGCCGACATACCCGACAATCAGCATCGCGCCTAAAGCCATGTACAACTTGGTAAGCATAACAAACCTCGCGAGATGTCGTATCAGCCGGCACACGCTAGCGTCCGGTTCACTTGCCACAACAACCGGGGGCTAGCGCCCTGCGGCTGATCTCAAAAGTAAACCATGACAACGCACTAGCTTTGCGCCGATGTTACTCCCCGAAATCACTATTTTGCCACCGCGCCTTTTCGAACTGCCATCGCCAGAACAGCACCAGCGCCGGCGGAACGCTCAACGCCAGCAGCAACAACACCAGATGCGAAATATGGCGATGATCCTGCTCGACGCGCACTGTCAGCGTGCTGGGGGTCGCGAAATGCTCGCGCTGCACCTCCAGCCGCAGCGTGTACTTGCCTGTCGGCAACGCGGAGAGATAGATCGTCGCCTCTTTCGTCCCTTCGCTCCAGGACTCGCCATCCTCGACCCCCTGATAATACTCCAGCGGGGCCGAGAAACCTTGCGTCAGGCCGGTCTCTTCGTTGAATAAATCTCCTTCGACGTACACCCAGGAGTTGTCCACGGGGCTGCTAAGGATCACGCGAATGTTTTGCCTGTTATACACGTCCAAGCTTTGCTCGAACTCGACTTGGGTTTGATCCGCCGCGGTGACGGGTTTCAATTCATACGTCTTGCTGAGCAACATCCGGTTGTGCGAACCCGCCAGCAGCATGATGCCCACGATCAGGGCGATCCCGCACAGCAGCGGCCACGCATAGAGGACGCTGGTGTGCCGAAACGGCTGGTTCGGCGCGATGCCATGCGGCTGCGGCATCTGCTTGATGTGAAACGCCTTGGCGACCTCCGACGCTTCGAGGTACGTTCCCAGCGACCAGTTGATCTCACCCCGCCCTTCTCCGCTGACGGTCACTTCGGAGGAGAGCATCTGCGGCGGCGAGACGAAGTCAGACGCCATCGTAATTTCACCGATCGTCACGCGCCAATAAAATTCCCCCAGGACGTAGGTCACTTCCGCAGGCGCCGCTTGAAACGCCTTGAATGTCTTCCCGCCATATTCGACCTGGAGCTTTCCCTGCGTGTTCACCTCGCCGGGCGAGACCGCTTCGACAAAGCTCCAGTGGTTGTCGCTATCGACCAGCCAGCGGAACGGATGGCCGGGACTGTAGAGCAGATATTCCTGCCAGAAATACGACGTGCCCTCGATGGTCACCTTGCGCTGCATGAATCCGATGACCATGTACGACACGCCCGCCCCCTGCGGCGTGCCGATCACGCCGGTGGCGCCGATTGGAATCAGCGGCTTCGCCCTGCCGCCTTCAATCGTCATCAGGAACTGCAGCTTGCCTTGCGAAACGTCCAGCAGCGAATTGCAATACGGGCAAGTGACGCGCAGCGTTTCGTCCGGCGCCTTCAATTCCAGCGAGCCGCTGCAATTGGGGCAATTCATCACCGCGGCGCCGACCCGGCGGGTCTCCTGCTCTGCCAGCGGCGCGGCGGCCAGGCCCAGGTCGTCGAGCGTCACTTCCTGACCGACATAAACGTGCGGCGGCGTTTCGCCGTAATCGAACGTGGCAAACTTGCCGCCGCCCGCCGCCAGATCGGCGTAGTCGTGCATCTCGCCGGGTGTGAAGCGAAACGGAATCTCCCCTTCCGCCGCCGCGGCCGCCGCCTGACCAATCTCGGCGACGGTAAACTTCGCGATGCCCGGGATGGAAAAGGTTTCTCCGAGTTGCAACTCGCTGCGCGTGGGGAGCGACGTTCCCTTTGAAACCTTTCCTTCAAACGTCAGGTACAGCCGCCCTTGGGCCTCCGCCAGCCAGCCCCACTTCTCTTCGGGAAAGCTGGCGTACCATTCGTTCCACAGGGCGCCGGACTCGTGTCGGTATTGGATGCGGCCCAGGATTTCAAACCGCTTGCCGCGATACGCCCCTTTGAGCCCCAGCTTCAGCGGCGTGTCGGTCTCGACCACGGCGGCCACCTTGCCGAGATCCTCATAGGCCCGATCAGTCCGCGCCACCGCCGACTGACAATTCGGGCAGACGACGACCACACCCGAGCCGATTGCAAACTGAATCGGCGCGCCGCAGGATGGGCATGAAACCGCGACAGGACTCAACGGGGCGCCTCCTGCTGGGCGACGTGGGCCGATGGCAGCGGATACAAGTCGGCGGCGCCCCGAACCACCCGCCGCACGATCACAAGCTGCGCGCCAAGCGATTCTTCCAGCCGCGCTTCCCACGGCCAAGCCTCACGCTCTCGGCAGCAGTACAGATTAAACGTCGCCAGGCCCAGCTCGGGATAGGTGTGGCACGCCAGGTGCGACTCGCTGAGCATCGTCAGGCCGGTGATGCCGTTTTGCGGCGGAAAGCAATGCCATTGCGGCTGGCCCAGCACGGTCAGCCCCAGATCGCGGACGATCTGTTGACAGAGCCCGCGCAGCAACGCCTCGTCGGACAGCCGCTCGGGCAGGCAGCCTTGGGCGTCGATGATCCATTCCGTGCCCGCGATTTCGCTGATCATGGCCATGGGGATTACCGCGGGTCGGCGGATGGAAGGGGTCCAGGGCGGGCAGTCCCCCGCGCAAGACCGCCATTCTAGCGCTCGCGGAATTGCGTGGCAAGGCAATCGCAGACGGGCCGGTTTGCAGCAATTGTCCGCCCCCAATTCCACAAAACATTTTCAAATACTTTCTTGCTCTCTTGCCTCTGCCCCCTTACACTAAGACCATGTCAGGGCCAGACACTCCACAGTCAAGCAAGCGACCGTGGTGGTTGGACGTGCGATTAGGGGCAGGCGGGTTCTCTCGTATCGTCTAATCCATGCACCAGCCCATTACGTCGTCGGCGGCCGCGGCGCTTACGCGGCTCGACCCTGAGGCAGCGGCGTACGCCAGCGACTTTGTCGACGCGCTACTCGGCGCCGCTCTGGCCAGTCGTGCCAGCGACGTCCATCTTCAGCCTGCCGAAGACGCGTTGTGCGTCTTGTTCCGCATCGACGGCGTGCTGCACGAGGTGGGCCGGTTTCCCATCACCTCGCGCTCCAGCGTCGTCGTGCGACTGAAGGTGCTGGCCGATCTGCTCACCTATCGCTCCGACATTCCGCAAGAAGGCCGACTGCGGCACGGGCCGCTCGATACCGAGATGCGGGTCAGCACGTTTCCGACGTTGCACGGCGAACGGGCGGTGGTTCGGCTCTTCGCCAGCAGCGGACGGCTGGAAACGCTGGCCGACCTGGGCTTGCCGGACGAGATTCGCACCCGGTTGTGCCAATGGCTGAGTGAGACATCGGGTGCGATCCTGGTGACCGGCCCGGCCGGCAGCGGCAAGACCACCACGCTCTACGCCTGCCTGCGCGAGATCGCCGCTGGTGCTGCCGGGCGACGGAGCATTGTCACGCTCGAAGACCCGATTGAGTCGGTCGTGCCGGGTGTGGCGCAATCGCCTATTCAGCCCGCCGCCGGATTTGACTTCGCAACCGGGCTGCGATCGCTGATGCGGCAGGACCCTGAGGTGATCATGGTCGGCGAGATTCGCGACCGCATCACGGCCGAAGTCGCGTTTCAGGCGTCACTCACTGGGCAACTGGTGCTCAGTTCGTTTCACGCTCCCAGTGCAGCCGGCGCGCTGAGCCGATTGGCCGAGATGGGCATCGAGCGCTATCTCGTCCGCAGCGGTCTGTTGGCCGTGGTGTCGCAGCGGCTGTTGCGGCGGTTGTGCCAATGCGCGAAGGCCAGCGACGATCCGGCGGACCGGCTCGGCCTGCAAGTGGGCCGCGCGTGTCAGCCGGTCGGTTGCGCCGAGTGCGACGGCCGCGGCTACCGAGGCCGATTCGTCATTGCGGAAATGCTGCCGGTTGAGGGGGACGTGGGCCGCGCGATTCTGGCGGATTGCGATCGAGAGCGATTGGAGCAATTGGCGGCGGACGCCGGGATGGTCACGCTGTGGCGACGGGCAGAAATGTCGGTCGAAGCAGGCAGGACCAGCCCGGCCGAAGTTCGCCGCGTGCTGGGCTCAGGGCATACGACCGGGATGAACCAACACCTGGAATGACAATATATATATGTGCGCGGGGCGCCCCTTGTCCGCTTCTCCCCCCGGAAGAGGGCCGGGGGACCGGCCGGGCACGCCCCGCCTCACTGCAATTACCAACAACTCGCAAAGTGAACAGCAATGGCATCCGCCGCAGGCCAACCCCCAAAAACCCTTACGCTTGAGGAACTCTCTGCGCTCGGCGACGAGATGGCAGCGCTGGTCCGGGCGGGCGTGCCGCTCGAAGCGGGACTCGCGCAGTTGGCGGGCGACCTGCCGGGCCGGCTGGCTCGTTCAGTGGATACTCTGTCGGCTCGGCTGGCGAGCGGGCAATCACTGGCCGACGCGATCGGCGACTCGCCGGAACTATTTCCGCCGGTTTACGCCGCGGTGGTCGAAGCGGGGGCGCGCTCAGGTCGATTGGCCGCCGCACTCGAAGCGCTCACCGCCACTGCCCGTCGCGTGACGGAGCTGCGCGAGATCGCCATCGCGTCGCTGATCTATCCGTTGCTGACGTTTCTGGTGGGTTACGTGGTGCTGGCGTTGTATGTATGGCAAGTTGCGCCGCAGTACCTGCGGATGTTCATTGATCTTCACGCCACGCCGCCTTGGGGCGTCAATGCGCTGATCTGGCTGGGAACATTTAGCGCCGGCTGGTGGTTGGTACCCATCGTGCTGCTGCTGGTGGTGGGAAGCTGGTGGTGGTTTTATTCCGCTCGCAGCGCGATGCTTTCTGGGCGCAGCGGTTGGGCCACGCTGTGGCTGCCGCCGATCCGCCGCGTGCTGGAAAGCAGCCGCTGGGCGACGATCGTGGATTTGTTGGCGATGCTGGTGGAGCACGGCGTGCCGCTGCCGCAGGCCGTTCGTCTGGCGGTCGATGCCGGGGGCGACGCGCGGCTGCGACAATCGGCCCAGGCGGTAGCCGTGCGGATGGAGCAAGGGGGAGCGCTCGATGCAAAGGAACTCACCCTGGAGGGTTGGCCGCCGCTGCTGCGCTGGTCGCTGCTCAGCGCCAGTCGACGCTCCGGCCTGCTGGCGAGCCTGCGATTCGCCGCCGATCACTATCGCCGCCAGGCGCAGGACAACGTGCAGTGGCTGCGGACCTGTCTCCCCGTCGCGGCCGCGCTGGTGCTGGGTGGAGCGGTGATTGTGTTCGTGATCGTGGTCGTTCTTGGGCCGTGGTTGAAGCTGCTTACGGAGTTGGTCCACGCGACGGTAGTTTGATGCAACATTGTTTGACGCGCCCCGTTTTGACGTAATACGGTTTCACACTATGCCTCAGTTCCACTATTACGCCATCGACGATCAAGGCCAGCCGCAAACGGGCGACCTCGATGCCGCCGACTCAGTTGCCGCCCGGCGGCAGCTTGAGGAGCGCGGCTGGCACGTCGGCTCGATTGAATCGGTGGCGGAACAGTCGCCAGCGGGCCGGCTCTCGTCGGAAGAGGAAAGTCAGGCGGGCGGAGTTGAGTTATGGAAGTTGAAACGTCGCCGGAACGGACTGCGCGACCAATTGCGAGCGACGTTGACGTATCCACTGCTGCTCGTCGTGCTGCTGTTCATCGTGTCGGCGTTTATCCTGTTGTCCGTCGTGCCCGCTTTCGTCACGATCCCCGATGGAGCCCAACTGCCGCTACCGCTGATGACGATGTTCATCCTTTGTCTCGCCGAACCGGGCATTCACGGTTTTCTAATCATCGTCGGAATCTTTGCCACGATGTTGCTCATGGCGACCATCGTGGCGTGGCGCCGACAATGGCATGCGGCGCGGCAGTTGGAACAGCGCGGCAGGCCCGCCGGTTCGGTTGAATTTGTCGCGGAAGCGCTGGGGGCGGGACGGCTGACGTCGGAAGAGGAAAGCCAATTTGGCATTCACCTGGCCGAAGCGGTCGGAGCCGAGCTGCCGCTGCCCGAGTGTCTGCGCGCGATCGCCGATGAAGTCGGAAAAGGGAAAATAGCCTGTGCCCTGCGGCGCGTGGCGGATGGCGTGGCGTCGGGACGCTCGCTGCTCGACTCGCTGAACGAATGCGGAACCGGTCTGCCCGCGCACTTGCACGGGTTGATCGCAGCCGGTCTGCGCAGCGGGCGGCTCGATAACGCGCTGGCCGAGTTCATGGAGTTGAAACGGCGCGGAAATCAAATGCGATACCAACTGCGGGCGACCTTGACCTATCCGGCAGTGCTATTTGTGTTGCTGTTCGGCGTGTCGGCGTTTGTCCTGCTGACCATCGTGCCAACATTTACCAAGATTTATGGCGAGTTCAGGATGGGGCTGCCAATCATGACGAACATCACCATTTGGCTCGCCGGGCCAGGCATCCAAGGATTTGTGATTGTCGTTGGGGTTCTTGCGGCGCTACTGCTCATCGCCACGCTCGTAGGGGGGCGCCTCCCCTGGCATACAGTCCGGCGCGCGTTGCCGATTGTCGGACCGGTCTATTATTGCCATTCGCTCAGTGATTTTAGCCAACTGTTAAGCGTGCTGCTGATCCAGGGGATTCCACTGCCCGAGGCGTTGCGTTTGACCGGTCGCGGCGTATCCGACGCAATCGTTGGTCCGACGACGTCGCGACTCGCCAACGCGGTGGCGCAAGGAGAAACGCTTGCCTCGGCACTATGCAGCGGGTGGCCGCGTCCGCTGGCGGCGCTGGAGCCGATCGTGCGCTGGGGCGAACGACACAATTCGCTTCCGGAGGCGTTGCAGGCAAGCGCAGTAATTTACGCTGATCTGGCCGACGCGCAGCTCGATCTGGTGCAGTTGATCGTGCCGCCGCTGGTTTTTTTGTTTATCTCCGTTGGCAGTGCATTTTTGATCGTCTCGCTCGTAATCCCCTTGGTGTCGTGGTAGTCGCGGTTTAGGACAAGTTTCATGTACTATCAGTCTCAAAATCAAGGCTTGGAGCTGTGGCACGTCGTATCGTTGTTGTCACTCATTGGTGCATTGTTTGGTCTATTGTTGTTTATTGTCGTGCGGCGGCTTTTCCGCTTCGGAGGAAGGGGAAAGCGAATGTCGTATCGCCTGGTTACGGTACTTGCCTGGGGGGTGCTGCTTTCATCGATTGCCGTCGGGCTGGCCGTTCAATCCGTCAGCTTTTGGATTTTTACCGTTCCTATTCTCGGCGTGATCTTCGCCACAAGCTGCGTCGTGCAATACCGGCGCGGTCGGGTCAACGCGGTGCTCACCATGCTCTCGACTGCGGCCAACCGCGGATTGCCGCTGGAAACAGTTTTGGACACCTTTGCCGGCAAGGGACTGGGGTGGGGAAGCGCGAGGGCCGCTCAATTGGCGGACTGGCTTAGACAAGGAGTTCCGTTACCCGATGCCCTGTCGCGCACCGGCCAGCGGTTAGGCGAATCGGCCCGCGTGATGCTGCTCATGGGGCAGCAGACGGGCAATCTCCGCGCCGCGCTCGCATCGTTGGCGAGTGATCGGAGAAAATATCGTCCGATTTGGCGGGGAATGGTCTCTCAGCTTTGCTACCTGATCACGATTTTATGCATGGCAATGTTGTATCTGTCGTTCACGATGTTTCGCGTCGTCCCTAGCTTTCAGAGGATATTTTCGGAGTTTCGCACGCCAATGCCGTTATTGACGCAAGTCGACATCGGGCTTGCTTCCTTTGTCAATGATTATGCGTTCTTGACGTTGCCGCTGTTCGTGGCTTTGGTGATGTACCTCATTGTGCGCTATCTATTCGATATTCGCATCGACCTGCCGATCGTCAGACGGTTTATCATGCCGTACCATACGGCCAACCTGCTACAGGCGCTGGCCTTGGTGGCGCATGGAGGGCAGTCGATGCAGCGGTCGGTCGAGTCGCTGGCCGAAACCTATCCACGCCGCTTCATCCGGCGGCGATTGAAACGTGCGGCCGCGCGAATGCGCCAAGGGGAGGACTGGCTCGATAGTTTGCGGGCCGAGCGGCTGATCCGGCCCGCCGATCTGGCCGTGCTGCGCGCGGCCCAACGGGTGGGCAACCTCCCTTGGGCGATGCGCGAAATGGCCGACGGTTCGCTGCGTCGGCTGGCCGTCCGGCTGCAAACCGCCAGCAACCTGCTGTTTCCACTTGTATTACTGGCCATTGGTCTGGTGGTGGCGCTGTACGTTGTGGGCATGTTTCTCCCGCTGCCGGCGTTGATTTGGAGCCTCACTTGATGTCAGCACATCGAACGATGGGGCAACGCACAGTGCCCGGCCGACGCGGCTTCACTTTATTAGAAGTCCTGGCGGCCTGCATGCTCTTGGCGGTGCTGCTGGTCGTCGCCACGAAGGTCACATCGCAGGTGGTCTCCGCCCAGCGCATGGATGAACAGCAAACCTGGGCACTGCATGAGGCAGACATCGCCATGGAACGGCTCGCCTCGCTCAACTGGAACGACCTGACGCCACAGCGCGTCGCCGCCGAGCAGCTTTCGACGTCTGCCCAGAAGGTGCTCGGTGGCGGTCGATTGATCACCGCAATCGACGCCGTGCCGGGCGATCCGACGGCTAAGCGGCTGCGAGTTGAAGTTCAATGGCGCGATTCGGCCGGCCAATCACACACGACGCGGCCGCTGACTGCTTGGAAATACCGAGTAGGACTCCAGAGCCAGCAATAAACGATCCCCAATCCTCGATTCCTAATTCTCAATCAACTATGTTTTACGCCTCACCACGGTGTCACCCTCCACGCCGCTCCGCCTTCACCCTGCTGGAAATGGTGGTGGCAATTGCCGTCACCGGCGTAGTGCTGACCGCGGCGGGAAGCCTGACGATGTCGCTGCTGCGATTGCGAGATGCCCGCGTCGAAGCCCATCATGTGGCGGCTTCGATCGCGCGGCTCGATCGGCAATGGCGCGTCGATATTCGCTCGGCCTCGTCTGCCAAGCCGACGGCTGGTAATCTCTGTCGGCTGACGTTGGCGGACGGCACCGTGATCGAATATCTGGCGGATGCACAACGGTTGCAGCGAACCGCCCGTCGTGTCGGCACATTGACGCAGCGCGACGATTATCACTTGCCCGTGGGTGCGCAGCTAGAGTTCCAACTTCCCAAAACCAGCGGCGGCCTGGCGCGGATTGCCATCGACTATCCGCTGCTGGAGTCCGATCCCAGAGCGCGGCGGACGATCCAACTCGACGCGCCGCTGGGGGCGGACATGCGGTTTGCGATTCCAACGACCAAGAAAACGGAGTGAATGATGTCGAATACGATGTCAAATATGAATCGATTTCATCCGCGCACGGGTCGGCGGCCCCTGCCCCTGCCCCGCCGTCGCGGCGTGGCGTTGGTGATTGTGCTGCTGCTGTTGGCCGTGATTTCAATGATCCTGGCCACAGTGCTGACCTTGTCGGCGCTCGACCGGCGGGCAGCGGCGCGGCACTGGCCGACGGCGGAAGCGTATTGGCTGGCGGAGTCCGGACTGGAGCGGGCCGCCGCGCGGCTGGCACGCGATCCAACCTATCGGGGCGAAACGTGGCAGCCGACGGCTGCCGAACTCGGGGCACCAGACAACGAAGCCACCGTCGAAATCCACGTCGCGCCGCAAGGCGCCGCCGGCCGGTATACGGTTCACATTCAAGCCGACTGCCCTCGCGACGCCGCCCGCCGCGCGAGGATCGAGAAAAACGTCACGATCGATCGGCGGCAACTATCAGGAGCGCAGCAATGAGCAGATCCGCACGCCGGGGATTCACCTTGATCGAGCTGCTGGTGGTCATCGCGATCATTGGCGTGCTGATCGCGATTTCGCTCCCTTCATTCCAAGGGCTGCGCGAATCGTCGCGGCGCATGGAATGCCAGGTCCGCCTGGCCCGCATCGGCGAGGCGCTGATGAACTACGAATCGGCCTACGGCGCGTTGCCGGCCGGGACGATCAACCCCAGCGGGCCGATTCACAATCGGCCCACGGGGACGCACACCAGTTGGATCGTGCAGATACTCCCTTACCTGGGAGTACGAACGCCTGGCCGGCGTCGAGCTACGCCGGCTGCCACCATGACATCGAAGCGCCGATCGCCGCCGACAATCGGGGTTTACTGTTTCTCAACAGCCATGTGCGATTCGACCAGATCGCCGACGGGCGCGGATACACGCTCCTGCTGGGAGAGAAGCAGATTGACCCCGGCGACCTGGGTTGGATGAGCGGCACCAGGGCAACGCTACGCAACACCGGCACTCCGCTCTACGCAGGCGATACGCTGCAGCCACTGCCGGCCGGCGCGCCTGACACGTACGTCGGCGGATTTAGCAGCTACCACACCGGCGCGGTCAATGTCTTGCTGGCCGACGGGACGACCCGCGCGCTGGAGACGACGATTGATCCGCAGTTCTTACAGCGACTGGGGAATCGGGCCGACGGTTCGTTGCTGGATTGGACGACCGGTCATTGAGTCCCCCGTTCGCTGCGGTGTGGTTTTTTCACCGCCAGATCAACCACATCAGCACGATCAATCCACAGCAGACAAAGCCCACCACAATCCACCACGGCTTCCGCTGCGGCGGAGCGTCTTCCTCGGACAGGTAGTTGTGGCAGTAAGGGCACTGCGGAGCGTCGTCGTGGATCGGCCGGCGGCAGTAGGGACAGGGTATGGTGTCGTCGTCCCCCTCCTCATCGTACCCGTCTTCATCGTCCCCCTCTTCATCGGCCGTGAGTTCATCGTCGTCATCGAATTGTTGTTCTTCGTCGTACATCGAATTTTATTGACCTCTTAGGGTCTCGCCTTAATCGGCCAATAAACCGCTATGCTACAATGTGATCGACTCCGATCGACCAACTTCACCCTTGCATTGTATCAATGGCCGCGACGTTTCGATTACGTCTGGCGATCTCGCTATTGTTGCTGCTGATGGTGCCGGCATGTAGCCCGCCCAGTGTTGAACAAGCCACCAACAATCCACAAAAGTCGAACGTAGACAAACAAAAATCTCCCGCTGCGGCGCCACATACCGCGCGGCAAGCACCTCCCCCGATCGCCGACGGCTCCGACTGGCCCGGGTTCCTCGGACCCACCGGCGACGGCAAATCACCAGAAAACTCCCTGCACCTCCCCTGGCCGGCCGCTGGTCCCCCCATCGTTTGGCAAACCGAGATTGCCGAAGGTTACGCCGCGCCGTCGATCAGCCAGGGCCGGCTGTATCTTTTCGATCGACACCGCGACCAAAATAGGCTGCGCTGCTTGGAGAGCCGCACGGGCCACCCGGCCTGGCAGTTTCAATACGATACGCAATACGAAGACCGGTACGGCTACAGCAATGGCCCGCGCTGCTGCCCTGTGATCGACGGCGACCACGTCTACGTGCTCGGCGCCGAGGGGATGCTGCACTGCCTGCGGACCGCCGACGGCCAAGTGGTGTGGAAATGCGACACGACGGCCCAGTTCGGCGTGGTGCAGAACTTCTTCGGCGTCGGCAGCACGCCGGTGATCGACGGCGATCTGCTCATCGCCCAGATCGGCGGCAGCGCTGCGGAGCCAAACGATCCGGCGGACGATCTCAACCCCACGCGCGGCAACGGCACCGCGATCGTCGCTTTCGACAAGCGAACTGGCGAGGTGAAGTATCGCGCCGGGGACGAGTTGGCCAGCTATGCGTCTCCGGTGCTGGCGACGATCGAAGGGAGGAGGTGGGGGTTCCTCTTCGCACGTGGCGGATTGATCGGCTTTGAGCCCGCCACCGGCAAGATCGATTTTCACTATCCGTGGCGGGCGAGCATTATCGAAAGCGTCAACGCCAGCAATCCGGTCGTGGTGGGCAATGAAGTGTTCATTTCGGAAACGTACGGCCCGGGGAGTTCGCTATTGAAGGTCCGTCCCGGCGGCTCGTCAGTCGGGTGGCGCGACGACAAGAAGAAACGCGACAAGGCAATGCAGACCCATTGGAACACGCCCATTCATGTTGACGGCTACCTGTACGGCTGCAGCGGCCGCCACACCGAAAACTCCGAGCTGCGCTGCATCGAATGGAAAACGGGCAAAGTGATGTGGAGCCGGCCTGGCATGACGCGCACGACACTCACTTACCTCGACGGCCATTTTCTCTGCCTGGGGGAGTACGGAACCCTGTGGTTGTTCCGCGCCACGCCCAACAAATGCGAAATCGTCGCCGAGTTGCCGCTAGGGGCGGATGGCGCCGAACCGGCCGCCGCTCCAGCACAGCGCCTGCTCCAGTGGCCCGCGTGGGCGGCGCCCGTGGTATCGCACGGACTGCTGTATTTGCGGGGGAAGAATCGGCTGGTGTGCATGGATTTGGCGGGTGTTGATGTCGCTGTGCCGAAAAAGTGACGTTGTCTCGTAGGTGAAAATGCGACGCCCGCGAGTCCGCCTGACTCTCAATTCAGTCGATGATCGTCTATAGGAAATGAGAGGTGGCGATGCGTCCGATGTGGTTGATCGAGGCCGGCGTGTACGATGACGAAGCTACTCCGCTGCTCGCGGAAATCCGGCGGCAGGGGATGATCGCCGAGTTCGTGCCGTATCAATCGCTGCGGAAAGGATCGACTCCGGTAGTCCATGGTCAGTTCGTTACACCGGATGCAGCGGTGATCGGGTACGGCACGTTCCCATTTGCGCAGCAGATCTTGTTACACCACCCTTGGTTGCCCGGGGCATGGTGTTCGGCCAAGAACCTGGACTGCGCGACGTACTTCGCGCATTTCGGCAAGCACCTGCTCAATCAGAATTACGTGATTCTGCCGGGGGTCGAAGCGATTCGCCAGCGTGACTGGTTGTACTCTGTCTTTGGGCGGGATGAGCAGGTATTCGCCCGCCCGACAAATTGCCACAAGCTGTTCGTTGGCCGGTGCATTGAGCGAGAGTCGTTTGCTTCCGCTCTGGCCCCGACGCGTTACGATCCAGCGACACTGGTTGTCGTCGCTGCGCCGCAATCGATCGGCCGGGAGTGGCGGGTTGTCGTGATCGGCAATCGGGTTGTCTCTGGCAGCCAATATGCCATCGACGGTGAACGGGCGATCGCGGCGGATTGCCCGCCGGAGGTACTTAAATTCGCCGAATCCATTCTCGCGGAGGTACAATGGCGCCCCGATCCGGCCTTCATGCTGGATGTGTGTGAATCGGCTGGCCGGCTGTGGTTGGTCGAATTGAACAGCTTTAGCGGCTCCTGGTTCTACCAGTGCGAATTGTCCGCCGTGGTGTCGGCAGCGAGCGAGTTAGCCGAGGGGATCTGGCGGCAAAAGTAAAACTAATACTGCGAGGCGAATTTCGGGACACTCGCCCTGCTTGAAAGCGACCGGCATCGATGTCAAACTCGCATTTCTACCATTCGCCTGAAGCCTCATTCGCCCCGTCACCGGTCGCACGAACATGCCCTCTCGAAATCCCGCCAAGCGCCTGATCGCCAGCGTAAAAAAGGTCAAGGCCGACCATGCCGAGCGGCGGCGGACGACCGGCTTTGAGTTTGCAATAGCGGACCGGATCGATCTGCTTAGCTCACGCCACTGGGACGCGGTCACGGACGAGGCGACATTCTTTCTGCAGCGCGACTATCTGAACATGTTCGAGCAGCATGGGCCGCGCGAAATTGCGCCGCGGTATTGCCTGATCGCGGAGGAGGGCCAGCCAGTCGCCGCGGTGGCGGCGCAGATGGTGGTGCTGGAGGGAGGGCAGTTGATCGCTCACCCGGGAAGCACGCACCTGGAAAAGGAGGGGGAGGGCAAGTCCAAAAAGCTCTCGGCCGTGCCCAAGGGGATGTTGACGAAGCTGGGGCGGTCGACGCTGCGACACGTGCGGCGGCGGGTGCTGGTGTGCGGCAATCTGCTCTCATGGGGAGCGCACGGCGTTGCCTTCGCTGCGGGGGAGGATGCCGCGCGGCTCTGGCCGGCAGTCGCGGAGGCACTGTATCGGATTCGCAACGCGGAAAAACTTTTCGGCAAGACCGACTACGTGATGGTGAAGGATATCCCAGACTCACTGGCCGGCGGCGCGAGTCAACTGCGAAAGTTCAGCTACCGGCCCACCGCGACCGATCCTGACATGGTGCTGGACCTCCCCTCTTCGTGGCGAGGGTACGACGATTATCTCAGCAGCCTGAACTCGCGCTATCGGAAGACCGCCAAGGCGCTTGACAAGGATGTGGTCAAGGCCGGCTTGCGTCTCGAATCGCTGACCGACTTGAGCAGCGAAGCGGACGCCATTTATCGACTCTACCGTCAGGTACATGACCGAGCATCGGTGCGATTAGCCACGCTCCCCGCGGAGTATTTGCCGGCGCTGGCGGCCGCCGCCGGAGCGGACCACTTTCGCTGTACGGTGATCCGCCGCGGCGACGAAATGGTCGGCTTCGTCACGACGCTCAAGGATGGCGAGACGGCGATCGGCTACTACATCGGCTTTGACTACGCGACCAACGCCGACGCGCCGCTGTACCTGCGATTGCTGCAAGCGGTGGTTGCGGACGGGATCTCGCTGGATTGCCGACGGCTGTCGTTCGGGCGCACCGCGCTGGAGCCCAAGGCGCGGCTCGGCGCGAAACCCGAGCCGATGAGCGTCTGGATGAGGCATCGCCAGCCGCTGTTGAACCTGATCGTCCGGCCGCTGCTCTCCGCGATCCCGCACGACGAACCGCCGCAGCGGAATGCGTTTAAGGAGACGGCGGGGCAATGAGCGCGGTTTGGTCGCAGTTGCTGACTCACTCTGCCGCCACATGCGCCCCCTTCTCCGCCACCGAGCGCCGCATCAGCAGCACCATCAACACCAATAGCGCCGCCACCACCGCCGAGGTCCAGAAGACATCGAAGTACGCCAACGACAACGCTTGCTGGTTCTTTAATCGCTGCAGCGCCTGCAACGTCATCTGGTCCGACAGCGGACCGTCGCCCGTTTGCTGCAGGAAGAAGTCGCGGCCTTGTTTGGCGAACTGCCGCACGGCAGGATTGAACGGATCGAGCCGTTCATTCAGCCTTAGGGCGTGAAACTGCTCGCGACGTTCCTGAATGATCTGGCCCACTGACGTGCCGACGCTTCCCCCTTCGTTGCGCAGCAGGGCCAGCAAACCCACGGCGGCGCCGCGCAACTCCTTGGGTATGTGCAAAAACGCCGCGACGTTCAGCGGGGCGAAGATCATCGACAGCCCGGCGATCACCACTACCCGCGGCCAGACAATCTGCCAGGGGCTGATCCCCAGGTTCAACTGCGACATCCAGTAGTTTCCGGCGGAGAGCGTAAGCAGCCCGACCACCATCAGATAGCGGGCATCGACGCCGCGCGACAGGATCATGCCGACCACAAACAAAACCACCAGCGCCACCATGCCGGCCGGTGAAAGCACCAGTCCCGACGTCGTGGCGTCGTAGCCGAACAGGGTTTGCAGCAATGCGGGCAATGTGGTCGTGTTGGCATACAGCACGCCATACGCGCAGAAGATTATCAGGCAGCAGGAGCGGAAATTCCGGTCCAGGAGCGTGCGAAAGTTAATCAGTGGATTGGCGATGCGCAATTCGCGATAGATCAATCCCGCCAGACAGACGACGAACAGCGCCAGCAGCGTTTGCACGCGATAAAACGGGTCGCCCAGCCAGTCCCATTCCTGCCCTTTGCTCAGCGCGATTTCCCAGCAGACCATCGTGATGCTCAGCAGGACGAGCCCCAGCGTGTCGAAGCGCTGGTGGGCTGTGCGCATCTGCGCACGCGCCGCTTTGAGATAATCCGGGTCCACCACCACCGCGCTGCACATTCCCAACGCCAGCAGGCCGACCGGCAGATTCAAGTAAAAAATCCACCGCCAGCCGTAGTTGTCGGTGATGTAACCCCCGAGCGTCGGCCCAAGCACTGGGGCCAGCAGCGCGGCCATGCCGAACATCGTCATGGCGGCCCCTTGTTTTTCCGGCGGAAACGCGTCGAGCAAGATCCCCTGGCTCGATGGCTGCAATCCGCCGCCGGCCAGCCCTTGCAGCACCCGGCAGGCAATCAGCACGTTGAGGCTGGTGGCCATCCCGCACAACACGGAGGCCAGCGTGAAGACGGCAATCGACAGCAGAAAATAATTCCGCCTCCCCAGCCGCGTTCCCAGCCAGCCGGAGATCGGCAGGATGATGGCGTTTGCCGCCAGGTAGCTGGTGATCACCCACACGCTATCGGTCACCGGCGCCGAGAGTCCGCCGGCGATGTGCCGCAGTGCCACATTGGCGATCGTCGTGTCCAGCACTTCCATGAAGGTCGGGATGACCACCGCCACCGCGACCAGCCAAGGGCTGATCGACCGTCGCGCGTAGGCAGCCTCAACCGCCAGGGTACTCATGGCTTGGACTTCGGTTGTTGAAGAGCGGGAGACGATTGCGATTGCGGTGAAGATGCCGGCTGCAAGAATTGCCCTGCGTTCGGCCCGGTGGCCGGTTCATAGATATGCACATAGGGCGTAACGGACAGACCGATAAACAACGGCGACTTGTCTGGGTCGTAGTCCAGCAAATCAATCCGCACGGGCAGTCGCTGTACCACTTTCACGAAGTTGCCCGTCGCGTTCTCCGCCGGCAGCAGGGCCAGCGTCGAGCCGGTCCCCATCGTGAATCCCGAGATGCGACCGCGGAACCGCTCGCGACTGCCGTACATGTCGACATCCAGGTCCACCGGCTGGCCGATGCGCAGGGTGCCGAGTTGCGTTTCCTTGAAGTTGGCGTCGATCCAGATTTCAGTCAGCGAGCGAATCGCCATCAGGCTCTGGCCGGCGATCACGTTGTTGCCGGGATTCACATTCCGCCGGGTAATAACGCCGTCGATCTCGGCCAGCACGTCGCAATAACGGAGATTCAACTTCGCCTGGTCGAGATTGCGTCTGGCTTGCTCCAACTTGGCTTCGGCCTGCTTGACGGCCGGAGCTTCCTTGAGCAGTTGGGCGTAGATGCGGTCGATGTCCCCCTTCGGATCGCGCTTATAGAAATCGTCCACCATTTGCTGTGGGGGCTTGTCGAACGGCTGAACCACGCCCAATTGCGCCGCCGCCTGCATCAGGTTGTACTGGGCCTGCCGGACGGAGGAGAAGGTTTGATCCAGGTCCGGCGGAACCTGGGCCAGATCGTCCCCCGACGGCGG
>JAIOQB010000359.1 GCA_021413585.1 Planctomycetia bacterium | reverse complement strand
CTTTCAACTGCGCGACGGCAGCTTTTCTCCCCTTGCCCCATCAAAAAGCTCCGTTGCCAGTGTGGCGGAAGTCTGTCATAGTGCTGCCCATCGCTAGCAGCCCCAGACAATAGCCCACCCCCAATTCCGCGATGGCAGCCCCCGCACAACCCACTGGCCCAACCGAGGACGAATCGCTTCCGCCCCCCGGCTTGCGGACGTTCCTCAGCCTGGTGCTGTTCATCCAGCTATTTCTGGTGTTTGCCGCCGTGCTGGGTAATCTCCCGCAGCGGAGCGAGTTGATGGCCCGGATCGTCTCGATCCCCGGCATCTCCGAGTATCTGACCACGCTGCACCTCGACACCGCGTTCCAGTTCCCGCTGGCCGACGAACGCGACAGCCAGGTGCTGCTGGCCCTGGATGTTCCCAAACCGCCGGCCGACGCCAAGCCCAACCCTGATGCGGACGAGGGGACGGAAGACAACCCGGCCGTGCGGGAAGTCCGTCCCGATAAAACCGCCGATTTGCAGACGGTGCCGCTGGTGCCGGGCAAGATCTGGCCCGGCATTCGGCAGCAGCGCTATTTGGCCCTAGGGCGGATATTGTCGGATCGCAGCGAAACCTCCGACCACGCCACCACGCTGGCCGCCGCCCTGGCGGACGGCCTGCGCCGCGAGAAAGGGATCAAGCCGCCCGCCAACAAAAACGACCGCCATTTTTTCGTCTGCCGGCAGATCATGCCGCAGCCGATCGCCGATTTCGCGGAGATCCCGCCCGCCGATCGAGACAATCCGCTGGCTCCCCGCTGGTTGGTCAACACGTACGTCCGCCTGATCGTGCCAGGCGACGACGCCTGGACCGTCACCACGCCAGTGGCCGCCTTTGAATCGACCAGTGCCCGCAAGCAGCCGGTTCACATTGGCCCGGGCAGCAAGCTCAATCCGGCCGGCAAACCGCAGAAGCCCAAGCCAGACGCGCCGAAATCCGACGCCCCAAAAACTGACGCCAAGCCGCCCGAGGAGAAGCCCTAAGATGGCCACCTCAACGAGCGGTTATTCTGGTGAGCTGGTCGATCGGTTTGGTCGGGGCTGGAACCGTTTCTGGTACCAGCCGAGCGATCCGTACGTGCTTGGCGCGCTGCGGATGATGACTGGCCTGCTGGCGCTCTATTTTGTGCTCAGCTTCACCCCCGACCTGATCCGGCTCTTTGGCGACGGGGGATTGCTCCCGAACTCCGTGAGCGAGCATTGGTACATGGAGGCGAACAGCAACGGGTTGAATCCCACCCGGCTGTCGTTCCTGTCGCACCTGCACACGACGAACGAACTCTACGCCGGGCACGCCATCGCGGCGGCCGTGCTGGTGCTGATGACGGTGGGGCTGTTCAGCCGCGTGACCACGGTGCTGGGACTGTACGTCGTCCTCTCCTACATCCACCGCGGACCGCAGCTCGCCACGCAGGTGGAAGCGGTGCTGGCGATCCTGATGTTCTACCTTTGCTTCGGCCCCACCGGCAAAGCGATGTCGATCGACCGCTGGCTGGCGGTGCGCCGCGCTAGGAAAAATCCGGCTGCGCTGGCTCAGCTCAATCGCAAATATTTTTCGGCCACGATCGTCACCCGGCTGATTCAAATCCACCTCGCGCTGGGCTGCCTGATGATGGGGCTGTCGCAACTCCGGGGCGTGATGGTGATCAACCCAACCACCGGCCTGGAATGGCAGGATCCGTGGGGCGCGGGCATGGCGGTGTGGTGGATGATCGCCCGGCCCGAATCGCGGTGGCTAAACATGACCTGGCTCCGCAATTGGCCCCTGCTGGTCAACGCCTGGACTCACGCCATCATCTTCTTTGAGCTGGCGTTTCCGGTGCTGATCTGGAACAAACTGGCGCGGCCCCTGATGCTGCTCTCCGCTCTCCTGATCTGGGGAAGCCTGGCCCTGATCAGCGGCATCGCGCCGTTCTGCGCCGCCATGCTCATCGGCAGCCTGGCCTTCGTCTCGCCCGAAGCCCTGCGCCGCGGAACCGGCGGCGCGACACCGCAGCCGATGCCAGCGATGGCGTAAGCCTCTTTCGAATCGGGCACACCCGCGCACATAGCCCCGGGCTCCGCCCGGGGGTTGCAGCACTCACCCGCCCGACCTGCAAAACAACTCACTAGCCCGAAACCCTGCGGCGGGGTGGCTGAATTTTTAGTGGAAATGCGGGCACCCGATTGGTATAAGGGTTGTCGTTCGCTTCGCAACCCGTCTGCGCTTCGCCCTGCGCATAAGCCGGGGACTGTCCCATCTTCGCGCAGCGAAGTTTAGGGACTGTCCCCCTGCGGAAGGACCTCACTTCGGCCGAGACGTGTGGGCGCGAACAAAGCACGAGCGCCGCGCGGACAGACGGCGCGAGCGCGGCGCGAACACAGCGCGAGCGCATCGCGAACAGGGCGCGTACACCACCGCGGATCGCAAACGCTGCCACTAACGGCATTTAGGTCACCCCAGCGCCAGCGTTCAACCGTATTTGCCACTGGCGCCCCTGGTACAACGCCTGCGTTGAGAAAATACTGGACTGAGCCGGCACGCCGGCTCCCGCCCGAAATTGCCCCCGCCCTGCCCCGCTTCACCACTCGCCGGAAGCACCCGCCATGGAAAACGATCGCCGAAAGTTTCTCGCGCAAACCGCCACTCTGGGGCTGAGTTCGCTGGCACTAGGCACCGCCACGGCTGCCGCTGAGGAAAAGGCCAAAGTCCCTGCTCCGTCCGCCGCAATTGCGCTGGCCGATCCGGCCTACGCAATCGAACTGCGGCGGGCACCGTACCTGGTCCGGCTGCGGCCCGACGGCGTCTCGATCCGTTGGCGCACCGGCCGCTCGCAAGGAACGCCGCCAGTGGTGCGCTATGGGACCGACCCTGACCAATTGACCCACTCGCTGCTGGCCAGTGAATTGCCCTCGGCCGCAAAGGACGTCTGCGATTGGGTGGCGACGCTCACTAGCCTCACGCCCAACACGATGTACTACTACGCCTTGGAACTCGCCTCGGTCACGCTGTGCGGCGGCGACGAGCGGCACTCGTTCCGCACTCCGCCGCCGGTCGGCGCGGCGGAAACGGTTCGCTTCTGGTGCATCGGTGATTCCGGCTCGAACCGCTCGCGCGACGTCACGCCCGCGATGGCGGTCCAAGGGAGCGGGCCGGTGATGCCGGTGGTAATTCGCAACGGCATGAAGAAGTTCAACGCCGGCAAGCCGCTGACTGGCGGCATCCTGCTGCTGGGGGACAACGCCTACCCGACCGGCTCCGACTCGAACTACCAGTCTGCCTTTTTCCAAACCTACGGCGACCTGCTCTCCTCCACGCCAATGTGGCCCTGCACGGGGAACCACGACCTGACGGAAGGCGTCTTCGGCCACAACTTCGCCGTCGACAAAACCGGCCTGAAGGCGGAAGCCGACGACGCGGGCGAGCATTTTCCGTTCTACTACAGCGCCGACCTGGGGAACCTGCATCTGATTGTACTTGACCCGTGGCAAAACTGGTGGGTGCGCAACACCGAGCACAACCACAAGCCGTGGCGGCGGCAGATGGAGTGGCTTGAAAAAGACCTCGCCGCGAACAAACAGCACTGGACCGTCCTGGTCAACCATTTTCCCATCTACGCGGCTGGCAACATCGATTCCGACGACGGCCTGACCGATCTCCTGCGAGCCGAACTAGCCCCGCTGTCCGACAAATACGGTGTCGATCTGTTTCTCACCGGCCACGATCACACGTACCAGCGTTCGTTCCTGATCGCCGGCAACTACGGCACGCGCAAGACATTCGACCGCGAGAAGAACGTCAAGTTCCCCGGCGACGGGCGCGAGCAGCCGATCGTAAAGCAAGCCGGGCCGAACTCCGGCACCGTGTACGTTATCCACGGCGCGGCGGCCGGCGGCCGGCCGCACGGGGCGTTCGATCACCCCGTGATGATCCCGATGAAAAACAAAGACGGCAAACCACGCAACGGCTGGGTCGGCCCCGGCAGTTTCTTGTTTGAAGTCGAGGGCCCCACGCTCCGCGGCTGGGCAATCGACGAAGCGGGCAAGGTGATCGATCAGTTTTCGATGGAGAAGCGAGTGTAACAAGTAGGGTGGGTCGCAGACCCACCAATTTCCTTTCTTACGCAAAAACCTGGTGGGTCTGCGACCCACCCTACCATTGACATAGGCCAAGAATCCGCCTGCCATGACGAATACCCATGGTGGGGCCATGTGTAATTTCGCAGTTCAACCGTTCTCCGTTATTCCATAGCGGCCCCATACAACCCACGAGGTTGACGATGCGAAACGTCCTGCGCCGCGTGATTTGCTCCGCGGTGATGGCCGCCACCTGCTCAAGCATCTGGATTGCCTCCTCGGCCGTCGCCGAGCAGCCTAAATCGCCCGCAGCCGCGGGAAAAATCAACCTCAAATACACTCAGCCCGGCTTCGCGGCGGCGGTGATCCTCAAGCCGCGGCGGATGTTGGACTCGCCGTTGGCGAAGGGGCTGCCGCCGGGCGACATCGAAAAGCAACTCAAGCAGGCCTTGCCCGACTTGCCCATCAGCTTGCGGCAGGTGGAGGAATTGCAGGTGTTCGTCGGCCCGCCGCCCGCCGGCGCGGATCGGGAATTGCTGGTGAGCATCGCACTGGTCGTGCGGCTCACGGCCGACGCCGATCGGCAGCAGCTCGTCGCCCAGTTTGAGAACATCAGCGAGCCGGCCGAATGCGCGGGCAAGAAATACACGCGGATCAAGGGGCACATCCCCGGCGGCTACTTCTTCGCCGACGATGGGGCGCTGGTGATCGGCGACGAGGAGAGCATCTGCGAGATCCTCAAGACGAGTGGACCTCCCAGCCCGCTGCTGGAGATTCTCTCGCGCATCGACAGCCGTCACGACGTAGTGGCGGCCGGCGTGATGGCCCCCTTCCGGCAGATGGCCGCCGAGGCCGCCAAGAACGCCGGCCAGAAATTGCCGCCGCAGTTGCAAGCGGCGGCGGGGCTGCCGAATCAAATTAAGCTCGCCGCACTGACCTTCGATCTGGCCGGCAACCACCTGCTTACGCTCACGCTGGAAGGGAACGACCGGGCGGGGACCGCCGAGCTGGCGAAGAATCTGATCGGTGCCCGCGACTTTCTCAAGTTAATCTACGGCGCCAAGCGGCCCGAGATTGAGCAGAACTTCCCGCCCGAGTCGCGCGCCGCCGCAATGCGGCTGCTGGACGAACTCGTTACCGGCGTTGAAGTGAATCCGGACGGTCCGCGCGTTGTTTTGAGCCTGCGGACTCCCGCCGGCTGGGCGAATCTCCCCGCCACGCTGCGGCCGATCCTCGAGCGGCTGCATCCGCCGGCCGACGGGGCCAATCCCCAACCGATCCCCATTGCGGGCCCCGCCGCGCGACGCCCCGCCCGCGGAGAGCTGCGCCTCTGGATCAACGACACAGGCGAGCACCACCTGGAGGCCCAGTTGATCGCGGTGGACGGCCCCAATGTTCGGCTAAAGCGTAAGGACGGCAAAGTGATCGCCGTTCCGCTGGACAAGCTCAGCGCGGCGGATCAGGAATATGTGAAGGCCGCGGGGAGTGGAAATGACCAATGACCAAATTCCAATCTCCAATAAGTCGTGCGCCGATTCTTTATTGGAGATTGGAATTTGGTCATTGGGATTTCCGCTTCAGCGTACCCCATCAATCACATAGTCTTCATACCAGGGGCATTTGGGACATTTGCGACGGGCGACGCGCGGCATCTTGATCGCCCAGCCACCCAGCAGTGTGCCCGGGGCTAGCACGACTGCCGCCATCCCCAATAGTTCCTCGATGGAGCGAGGCACCACCGTCAACCTCCAGGCGTAGAACACCCCGGTAAGCAGCACCATCCAGGCGCACGTCAACAACACCCCGGCCAGCACCACCATCTTCGCCTTGACCTGCATTCGCTGACGAGGGCGATCGGCCCGAGCGAACACCCGGCCGCACTCGGGGCAGGTTTTGGGGATGTCGATTAGTTTCATGGCATTGCCCATTGACTCACTCAGGCCACCAACCGTCCTTTGCGGCCTTCCGTTCAAGATTCCTTGCTGTCGAACATAAGGCCGCGATGGACGCGAAGAAGAGTGGCCTTGTGTGAATTGCAGAGTAAGGTTCGTTAATCGTCGGCCCCTGGTTTTGCAAGCGATTGATTCTGCCTCACGAGCTTGCGCGCCACCAGCGCGCCCAGCACGCTACCGCCCGCGGTGCCTAGGGGGCCGAGAACCGAGCCCAGGAAATATCCGGCGCTGAACAACGCCAGGATCCGCAGGCGTCCCTCTCCCAGTCGGCGAAAGGCCCACGCGCCGCAGACAATGCTCGCCAGCCCATAGAAGGCGGCGATGGCCGCAAAAGTCTGCCGGATGGACACGTCAATCGCAATCGCCGCGATCAACCATAGGATCAAGACTGCAAT
This sequence comes from Planctomycetia bacterium, assembly GCA_021413585.1. Classification (GTDB taxonomy): domain Bacteria; phylum Planctomycetota; class Planctomycetia; order Pirellulales; family UBA7805; genus JAIOPX01. The sequence continues at coordinate 9,770 of JAIOQB010000359.1, read as the reverse complement.
ACGCACGATGACATTCGTTCGCGACCCCGCAATACAGCCTGCCCAAAAACAGAGCAGTCCGTACGCCAATGACAACAACATCGAAAACGGGTCGGCCGGCGCAACAAAAGCCGAAATGAGCAGAGCAATGGTGAGCCAAGTCCACAGTGGCCGCAATTCGCCGTTCGATACGCGCGGCTGAAACGGCAGCGTCGGCGGCTCGGTTGCCGGCGATGCATAGGGGTTGAGGGTGGGCTGGGTCATGAACACTTACGGTCGCAGCCGTAATTCCGCTGAGGTATTGCCGGTGCAGTATCTTACACCGCCGGCGCCCCCTGGCTCTTCGCCCGCTTAGCCCGCATCACGCGCACCAGCCCGGAGAGTAAAAACAACCCCATGCCGCCCGCGAAGCCGGCCCACCAGATCGTTTCGTACTCGCTGCCAGAGTTGGGCGGGCCGAGGTGCAGCGTCAGCGAATCGTTGAGTCCCCCCAATTGTCCTGATTCGACTTGGCAACCAACGGAAACTCGGCCCCGCCCCCCTTCGGCGTGGCCACGGCGTCCGCCTCGGCGCGGAACTTCCCGTCGATGCTTCGCAGCGAGTGCTGCGTGTAGAAGCGGGTGGAGTCGCCGGGGCCGACGATCGGCGGAAACGCCACTGGATTAAACGGCCAGCCGCGCGACTCGCGCACGATCGGCGGCACGAGCACCGCCGTCAAGCCGATCACAAACAGCGCCAAGGGCACCACTCCGCCGCCGGTGGAACTCGACACGCCGGCCACGCTGGGCGCGCCCATCGCATTCAATGAGCCCATCGAGCCTTGCGTCGACCATGGCACTTCCATGCCCTGCTGCGCTCGCCCCGGCGTATCGACGCGGAGCAGTTGCCGCTCGATCGACCGCTGGGCCAGTTGCCGATTGGCCTCCAGATCTCGGTTCGGCCGGCGGGCGTCAAACACCAGTTGCAGCAGCCCGACAACCACCATGATCCCGGCGGCGGCGGGTACGATCAAATTGTCTTGCACCGTGTTGCTGACATTCAGAATCAGCAACAGGAGCATCGCCGGAATCGACACGGCGAACAGCCACCCCTGCGCTGTGACGCGGCGAGCGGCGACCATGTCGGGCTGATACAAGCCGCAGGTGGGGCACGGATGGCTGCTGGCGTCGGTCATCACTTGCTTGACCGCGTTGGCCTCCATCGCCGCGGCCGCCGCCTCCCGCGTCGGGCCCATGCCAGCGATCTTGCGGGCGAAGATGTACGAAAAGACCCCGCCGCAAGCGGTGCAAGTGCGTTGCTTCCAACAGCGGACGTCCACGGTGCAGGAGATGTTCTTGGCCACAAGAGTACGGGGGCTGAAGGCCGCAGGATGAGGGTAAAAATACCCCCCCAATCTAGCGGACGGCGGGCGGGAGTCAATTAGTGGGCAGAACTCGTTCTGTTCAGCAGATTTTTGAACAGAAGCTCGCGAAGGACGCGAAGAAGAAAGTTGGGTTACCAGGCAGAGTTACCGGCCGCTTAGCGGCGATGACGATTCCTATGTTCTACCGCCCCGCACCAGCTTCCTCTTCCGCCAACCAGTCCAGCCGGCCAGCCGCGATGTCGTCCTCGATCTGTCGATCCCATTCGGCGGCATCCAACTCTGCCAGCCGAGCGCATAAAGCTGTGCGATCTGTGGGAGAAAGCAGGAGGATGGCGGCTTCGATTTCTTGGATGGTGGTCATGATGTTAAGTCTATCCCGAGATTGACTGTTTGGCAAAGTAGGTTTTGCCACCGAGACCGCATACCGCCAAGCAATGATTCAACTTGCCGCGTCGGTATAAATAATGGCAAATCGGCACAAAGGCATTTCTCAGCTAATATTGAACCCGCCTACTCCACCCCCCGCCCCGAAGTCGCCCCTACCGCCGGTCGTTCCTCTATCCGATACAGATGCTTCTCCGTCCGCAGATACATCGCACCCGCCAGGGCGGCGGCGGAGGCCATGCAGCCTTCATCCAGCTTGTTGGCGGCCAGTTGCTCGAAGTGCGGGCCTGGTTTGATCACTGTCGCGGTGCCGTCCTCGTTGAAGAAGTAGATCCGCCCTTCGGCGAACAGCGGCGAGGCGCTGTAGGCCCCGGGCAGACGCTTGGTCCACCGGGTCTTGCCGGTGACGGCGTCAAAGCAGGTGGCCACGCCGTTGTCTGACACAACGTACAACAGGCCATCGTGCAGCAGCGGCGAGGGTTTGAGCGGTATCTGTTTGTCGCTCTTCCAGGCGATGTGGGTTTTGGTCACGTCGCCAGTCCCGTCGACCCGGATCGCAAACAGGTTCGCCTTGCCAAAGCCGTTGCAGACGTACACCAGGCCGTTGGCGTACACGGGCCGCGGGACAATCGAAAAGCCGCTGCCGTGGTTGACGCGCCACAGTTCGTCTCCGGTGCGCGGGTCGTACGAGACGAACCACTGGGCCCCCGGTAGAATCAACTGCGGCCGGCCGGCATGCTCGATCACCAGCGGCGTGCAGAACGATTTGCGCATGTCGGGGCTTGGGGAGTCGATCTTGGGGCGATCTTTCTTCCACACCGTCTCACCGGTCTTCTTGTCGAGCGCGATGACATATTGCTGGTCGGCCCCATCGCACGGAATCACCAGCAGGTTTTCAAACAACACCGGCGAGCTACCCGGGCCGACAACATGATTGATGGGAAACCGCTGTTTCCAGACGACGTGCCCCGTGTCGGCCTCCACGCAGGCGGTGCCATAGGTGCCAAAGTGGCAATAAACCCGCCCTGCTTCCCAGATCGGCGACGGCGAGGCGTAGCTGTTGACCGTGTGCAGCGGGTCGGGCGTTTCAATATGAAACAACTCGACGTCGTAAAGCGGCTTGCCGGTCTGGCGGTCGATGCACAACAGTCGCATCGACATTGGCCCTGAGGCGGTCAGGCCGGGGGAGCGGACCGGCGACTTGCGGATGCGCTCTTCGATCTCGGCCTTGGTCAGCGGATGCTCGATGGCGGTGGTCATCCAAATCCGATTGCCCGCGATGGCCGGCGACGACCACCCTCGCCCCGGCACGGGCGACTTCCAGACCACGTTCTGCTGCTCGCTCCAGTTCAGCGGAAGGCCAAGCGTGGTGGCCCGCCCTTGGGCCCCCGGACCGCGGAACTCGGGCCAGGTGTCTTCGGCCACGGCAGCGCTCGACATGCAGGTCGAATATCCAATGGCAGTAACCAGGCAGGTGGCGAGCGTCAGGAATCGCTTCATCGTATAGGTGCCCGTAGTGAATGAAGGCTGGATTGCGGGAGGCAGGGGCGGCCAATCGCCAGGGCCGCAGGTTCATTTTAACGCAGAAGGGGCCGGGAACGCAGTGGGATAATACGTGCGTCCCTTGCCAATTCAGCAATCATCAATCCTAAATCAAAAATCGCCCTCCCCTCCCCCGGCCCCTCCCTGACCGGGCAAACAGCGCCGAGACCACGATTTTGTTGACAGCCGCCGGCCGCCGGCCGACAATCGGAGCCAAGGCCTCGGCCCCGGCAATTTGCCGCGTCACGCTATTCCTTCATCTTCCTTCATCAAGATCGATTCAGGGGGCAAACGATGCGATCCGCGATTCACATTTCGCTGGGCCTTGCCGGTTGGTGCGCACTGGCGGCAACCTCATTGGCCGCTGAAACGGCCGCGCCGATCGACGTGACTTACGTGCAGCCCGGCTTCTCCGCCGCGGTGATCGTGCATCCGCGGCGAATCCTGGAATCGCCGTTGCTCAAGATGCTGCCGGCGGAAGACTTAGATCGCGTCTTGAAGCGCGACCTGCCTCCCGACGTGAGGGTCAGTCCGCGCTTGATCGACGAAGTGCAGCTTCTCATCGGTCCGCCGGCACCGGGCACGGAGCGCGAGTTGCCCATCAGTGTTGGCCTTGTCATCCGCATGGCCGCGGGTGCCGACCCGCACCAACTCGTTCCGGAAGCAATCGGCAAGGGAGAGCCGGCGGAGTTTGGCGGCAAGAAGTATACGCGCATTCCCAAGAATCCGCCGGCGGGCTATTTCTTCGCCGACGATCGGACGCTTGTCTTCGGCGATGAGAAAAGCTTGCAGCAGATGATCTCCGCCAGCGGGAAGCCCAGCCCGCTGGTCGACATGCTCGCGAGAATGGACGGCAATCACGACGTGGTGGCTGCCGGCCTGATGGCGCCGTTTCAGCAGATGCTGTCTCCGGCGGCAAAGGATGCCGGCCAACATCTACCCCCGCCTCTGCAACGTGCCGCCGCCTTGCCCGACCAGGTGAAATGGGCCGCGTTGACCGTGGACCTCAGCGGCGAGAACCTGCTCAAGCTCAGCCTGGAAGGGAACGATGCGGCGGCGTCCAAGGACCTCGCGGGTCACTTCACCGCCGGACGCGACTTTCTCAAGCAGATGTACGATGCCAAACGGCCCCTTATCGAACGCGACACGCCGCCCGACGCCCGGCAGCCTATCCTCAAGCTGCTCGATGACTTGATGGCGGGGCTGACTGTGACGCAAAACGCGGAGCGGGTGACGCTCACGCTGAAATCGCCGGCTGATCTGGCGGAGTTGCCCACCAAGCTGAAGCCCATGATCGAAGACGCCCGCCAGCGTGCCGCCGCCGCGGTTCGGATGAACAAGCTGCGGATGGTGGCCATGGCCATGTATGGCTACCAGACATCGCACGACGAGACCTTCCCCCCTGCGGCTATCGTGGACAAGAAAACCGGCAAGCCGCTGTTGAGCTGGCGCGTGCTGATGCTGCCCTATCTTGAGGAGCGCGAGTTGGCACAGAAATTTCATCTCGACGAACCGTGGGACAGCCCCAACAACCTTCCCTTGGCCGCCAGAATGCCGGCGATTTTCGCCGGCGATCCCAACAGCCCCAACACGAAGAACGGCAAGACTTCGATGCTGGTGTTCACCGGACCGGGCATGTTCTTTGACGGGGCGGAGGGAAAAAGCCTCGGCGTGCTGGCAATTGCCGGCGTGAGCAATCGAATCTTGCTGGTCGAAGCTGGGGACGACAAAGCGGTGCCGTGGACGAAGCCCGAAGACCTTACCCTGGACGCGGCGAATCCGGCCGCGTCGCTGGGAACTTTGCCCGACGGAAAAATCCGCGCGGTCTTTTTTGATATGCACGTGGAGGTGCTCGATGCCAAGATGGACCCCGCCCGCTTGCGATCGATGATCCTGATTGACGACAAGGCACCGGCCGCCGGAGCAACGCCGGCACCCGCAGGCGCGGCCGGCGGCGGAGCGACGGCGCCAGGCGCCGAGCAGCCATGGCGCACCTGGACCGACGCCAGCGGGTCGCATCAGGTGGAAGCCCAACTGATCGCCGTGGAAGGGGACAGCGTTCGCGTCAAGAAGAAGGACGGCAAGGTCGTACTCGTGCCGCTCGCGAGGCTGAGTGCGGCGGATCAGGAATATGCGAAGAAGGCGATGCCGGCTAAGCCGTAGCGCGAGGGTGCCGGGACTAAAAGTGGGCCAGTACTGAGTTGGTCCAGTACTGAGTACTGAGTACTAGCTTCTCGTCGGGGCAGCGCTTTACCCGAGGCAGACTGCTCCAGCCGCACCCTTGCGTCCTGCCGTTGCCCGTCGCGGACGATGCTCAGCGTTACTTCCTCGCCCGGTCGATGCGACTCAATTCGATCGAGGAACGCGGCCGCCCCTTTCACCGGTTGCCCGTCGATCGCCACGATCCGGTCGGCGGCGGTGCGGTCGACTACTGTCTGCTCGACCATGAAAGGCCCTTGGCGGCGGCGTTCTTTCTTAAGAGTAAAGCCGCGCAGACCGGCTTGCTCGGCGGGGCCTCCTTTGGCCATCGTGGCGATCACGATACCGGTTTCGGTCTCCATCACCCGCGTGATGCCGATCTCGGGGCGCACCACGCGTCCCTTCTCCAGCAACTGCGGCACGATGCGGCGGATTGCGCTGGCCGGGATGGCAAAACCCACGCCGGCGCTCTGGCCGGTGTTGCTGGCGATTGCCGTGTTCATGCCGATCAGTTGGCCATGGCTGTTGAGCAGCGGGCCCCCGGAATTGCCAGGGTTGATCGCGGCGTCGGTCTGAATGATCGAACTCATTTTGCGGTGACCCGGCGAATCGATCGACCGGTTGAGGCTCGACACGATCCCCACCGTCAGGGTCCGCTCCAAACCGAACGGATTGCCGATGGCGAACACCCGTTGGCCGACATGCAGGCGGGTGGAATCCCCCAGTTCGACCGGAAAGAGCGACTGCGGCGGGGCGTCAATCTGGATGACTGCGATGTCGCTCGCCGCGTCCTGGCCCACCACACGGGCAGGGTAATTGCGGCCGTCGAACAAAGTCACCTGGATCTCGCGGGCGTCGTCCACCACATGGAAGTTGGTCAGGATCCGCCCCTGGCGGTCCAGCACCGAGCCCGAGCCCGCCCCTTCGGCCGGCTGCTCGAACAGCAAGAACCGCTCGCCATGCACGCCGCGAGTATTGATATTAACGACGCTGCGGTTGACCTTTTCATATACCGCCACATTGACCTGCTCTTCCGGCGTCAGGGCCGCCAGGTCGGCATCCACTCGTTGAGCAGCCGCCACGGCTGCCGCGGCGGGCGTAGCCAAAGCGGTACCAACCGGTGCGGGCTCCTGAGCCATGGTCTCGGTCGAAAGGCCGCTAAATACCGAGTGCCCCTCATGCGGCCACCACCAACGGGCGGCGATTCCCCCCACCACAGCCGAAATCAGACACAACGCCAACGCTCGTTTCATCGCCGATCTCCTGCGGTCGGGGCGAAATAGTCCAAGTTTAGGTATGCCATAGGGTTCGCGCAGCATACCAGCTTCGCCAGTTTTTGATTCTGGTACGCAGTGCGAACCCTACATCTGGCTTGGTTTCAATTATACCCAGCCCCACCCGCTTCGACATCGCGCAACAGGAGGCCGGTTGAGCCGCTTTTCCGCCAGGGGCGTTACGAACGCTATCGTCGCGTCCACCCGGAGTGTTTCGCAGCGTTCGCTGTTCGCGCAAGCCGGCAGGTAATTTTTCCCGACCGCCAGACTGGCCGCCGATTGCCTAATGCATCCAATCTCCCGACTCCGATACCCTCGATGTCGACAGCAATGGACTGCTGGTGTGTGTGTAGTCCCGTGGGGTTCGGGACGGTTCGCGGTCCATCTTGCTGGAGACCAGTTGATGCCACGCTTCGCTTTCACCTTCGCTCGGCCGTTGGTTGCAGTCACTTTGGGCATGGCCGCGGTCCTGGCGGCGGCTGCCCTGTCGATCGCCCAAGCGGCGGTCTCGGAGCGCTCCACCAGCGCAATCCCCGGCCCCGGGGCCACGCTGAGCTTCGTGTCCGAGCGGCCGGCCGCCTGGGTGCCGTTTGACGCCGAAGAGCAGACGGCTCGCGCACCCCTGGGTCTTGCCCCGTCGGCGCTAACGGAATTCGCACTTCCGCCGGCGACCGACTGGGAGGCAAACCTGGCGTCCGAGAGCCCCGTGGCGGCGGGGCCGGTGGTAGCGGACGCGGCGGCGGGCGAAATCACCGCGTCGGAAGTTGCAGCCGCGGGTTTATGGTCCGATGTGTGCGGTGAGGCACAAAGCTGGAGTTGGATCGGCGGCGGCATTCCCCAGCTCGCCCCCAGCAGCGTAGCGCTGGCCCCCGCGACGCACGGATACAACGCTCTGGCGCTGTTGGTTGAATTGCAAACCCCGGCGATTGCCCCGTGGTGGCGGCCCTTCGCGGCACTCGACCAGGCGCGTGACTGGGCGCTGTCCGAGCAGGTTCCCACGAAACTGGTTCCTGAATCGGCGCCCGCTGCAACCAACGCAGCCCCCACGGCCGCTACCGACGTGGCATCCATCGACGATGACGAAGTGACGCTGGACGAAGCTGCGTGGCAGGACGATTCCGCGCCGCAGGCTGAAGCCGCCTGGTCGGGCACATCCGTATTGAAACGCAAGAACAACTGGATCGCGCTGGCCGACGCCCGCATCCCTGGCCGCTGGATCGGCGCGGCCGCGTATCTGCTTACCAATGCCGCACGAATCGAAGCGGTGCGAATTAGTCGTGCGATTCCGGCCGTCATCAGCAATGCCGAACCGACAAGCGTGCCGGACCGTTTGCTGGCAATTTGGTTTGACGAGTCGTCGCCGATCGCGCCAGGCCGTCCCCTGGTCGCGTATCAAGCGGACGAGTTCTCCAACGGCGATTGGGAAAGTGGCGACGCGAGTGGCGAGCAGCCGAGCGTGGCTGTGACTAACAACGACAACCGCCAACTGGGCTCCAGCATTCTTGAGGCAAACAGCCTCGATTCGGCCAGCCCTGTAGCCACGAATGCCGACGTCCTCGCGCCGAAGAGCCTGTTCGCCGCCCCCGCGCAAACCCATCGAGCTGACTTCACCGTGGCCGACGCGGACAACCCGGCCGCCGGGCTCTCGGTCCGCCAATGGGTGGCCGTCGCCGCGCCGCTCTTGAGCGGAGCCTCGAAGACGTTGCACTTGACCGCCGATTCGCTCCAGGCATGGTCGATCCGCCTGGGATTAATGGCCCAAACCGCGGCCGAATCCGCCACTGACCGGGGGATCCTCCCCTCCCAGCGGATGTCGAACCAGTGGCCCAGAGAACAGCCCGACGCCAATGCGGAATTGTTCTTTGGGGAATAGTGAGCCCCTTCGCACGCCACCCCACCCTTCGCACCCCGTTTTCACACCTTCACACCCCGTTTTCGCACCCTTCGCTCCCCTTCACACCCCTTTTTCACACCTGGCGCCGAGGCCAGCCCCATCGTAACCGTCATGACACTTATCTTGGGAACTCCCCGGACCCCCGCTGCGTCCAATCCGGCGGAACAGTGAACTGGCCCCAAACTTGTTGGCAGGAGCTGGCTGTTTCAAATACAATAGTTGTATCCGACCCGGGCTGCGCCCCGTGGCGGACGGAACAGCGTGTCACCGCGCGACCCGATCACCCCCTCATCAGGGCGTGCCGAGCCGTCGCCCTTTTCAGGTGAGGAGAGCAGCGAATGTCATCTTGTCCTAGAATGCCCGCCTTAGCGTTGTCGTGGATTTGCGGAAGTGTGGTGTGCGCAACAGGAATGTTCGCCCAAGTGGCAACAGCCGCCGCGCCGCCGAATAGTCAGGCCACTCGCCTCGACAGCTATGTCAACAGCGAGGGCAAGGGATACTTTGCCTTGGCGATGTCCCCCAAAATCGACAAGACGCCGCACGACGCCGCGATCGTCGTCCTCGTCGACACGTCGGCCAGCCAGGCGGGCGAATATCGCACGCAGGCCATGGCCACGCTGCAAACAATGCTCAACTCGCTCACGCCGGGCGACAGCGTGAAGCTGATCGCCGTCGATCTTGACGCCACGCCGATGACCGATCAATTCGTCAGCCCCAAAGGGGACGCGATCCAGCAGGCGATTGGCAAGTTGGAACGCCGCGTGCCGCTGGGAAGCACTGACATGGTCCGCGCGATGTCGGTCGCGGCCGATTGCTTTGCCACGGGTTCCACCAATCGCCGCGCCGTGATTTATATTGGTGATGGCATGAGCACGGCCAACATTGTCGGCAGTGCGAAGTTTGGCGACATCGTGATGAAGCTCACTGGGCGACATGTCCCTGTGACGAGCTTTGCCGTCGGCCCGCAGGTTGACGCGGAATTGCTTTCGATCCTGGCCAACCAGACTGGCGGCATGGTGCTGCTGGATCATGCGGGTCGCGACATCGCCATGACGGGCAAGGCGCTGGCCGACGTGGCTCGCGGTCCGGTGGTGTGGCCCACGCAGGCCAACTATCCGGCCTCGTTTGAAACGGT
>JAIOQB010000358.1 GCA_021413585.1 Planctomycetia bacterium | reverse complement strand
GCCGTTGCGCGAGAGTTTCGTCGCTGGAAACGATGAATCTGCATTGGCCATTTCGGCCGTCGCCAAGCCGCTCAATGAGGGGCTGCGGGCCAAGGGAATCGCGTGGTTGATTCGCTCGCTCAACGAGGCGGTTCCTGCGGAGGGAGACTGCAGCGCGGAGTCGCTAGTTCGAGGGGGTATTTGTGCAGCCGCTGCCGCCGAGCTGAGTCCGGAATCTCAAGTGACGCGAGGCGCCTTTGATCGCTTGTTCGGCGCATTTCTACGCAGCCATGTCGCTGGCCTCAAAGATCAGTTCCATTCCAGCGCGGGCATGCGATTGACGCCCAGTGTGCAACGGGGATTGTCTGCACTGCTGAAGTGCATGTCAAACGCTGATCGACGGCAAGCGGTGCACGGCATCGCCGCAATCGTCAAAAGCGCCACGTCAGACGGGCGGCGCAGCGCGCTTATCTTCGCATTGGCGGATTCGGGAGCAGTGATGGATGAGCCCCAGGCGGAGGAGGTCATGCAGGCATTCGCGCCGATGTTGGAAGGAGAAACCAATCAACTCAGCAATTCGGGATACGCCGTGCGTCGTTTTTTGGACGCCCGTCCCGATCGCGAACAGGCTAAACATGTAGTGACGATCGCACGGGTGTACCTGACGCGCACTTTGGAATCGAACGCGGCTTCAGGTGTGATTAATACAGGGGAACTGGGGGCCACGTTGGGGGATCGGCTGCCATCCCAGGAAGCGTTGACGACGTTCCAGCAATTATTGATGGAGAGCGCCAAAATGGGGCGGAACGGCGGCCCATTTTTGGAGGCCATCGCGCGGCGAATACCGGCAAAGGATCAACCCCAGGCGGCTCAGAGCGTGAAGAAGTACTTACAGGATACGGACAACGGACTGTTGGCGGTGGGCTTGGTGCAATGTCTGGCCGCCATGCCGCAATCGCTCGGCCCGGCAGATTGCCCGGCGGTCGTAAATCGCGTGCTGGAAATACACGACCATTTAGCGGCTGAGCGGGGCAGGACCGACTTCCGCGAAAGAAATCCGCCGCGCCTGATCGCCTCCATGCTCGATTATCAACTACTGCGGATGGCGGCCAATGTTGACGCACCGACAGACCCCGCATTTGTATCGTTACTGGCCCCTTCGATTCAACAAGTTTGTACAGGCCATCCCATCGGTGTGGCGGAGTTAATGCCATCGATTGAACGCATTCGAGGCACAATGAAGAGCGGGGTAGCCCCTCGGATGTTCAAGGAAGCGACGGCCGAAGGCAACGTCAGAAACAACAAGGCATTCGTGTTTGCCGGACTTGCAGACAGGGTTCCGCAAGGTGAGAAAGCAGAGTGTTTTCAAATCGCTTGGAAGTGGATTCAAACGCTCAATTCCGGGCCGCCTGAACTTCCCAATCGCTCCCGGCGAGGCAATATCATGGACGCATACGATGCTCCCGCCGGTGTGGCAGTCGGCCGGCTGGCGACGGCACTTACAGGGAGCGCGCGAACCTCATTGCAACAAGAACTTGATGCAATTCTGGCAAACAAGGGCGTCTCGGCCAGAGGGGTCTGGGCAGCCGCAATCGCCAGTGAATTGCTCATTCAGGATGCGGCGACGAAAACTACGGGACTTGCCGCGCGGATCGAACAGCTTCGCCCGTTGTTAGGCGAAAATACAGGGCGAGTATTGTATGGTCGCATATTGGTAAGTCTTCCTGCCCCTGATCGCACTGCATTTCTCAAGGACGTAGTCCCGCCATTCGTCAAGAAAGCATTGCCCCCTTCGGTGAGAGCTAGTGATGAAATCGCCTTCTTTATGGTTGAAGTTTTCCGTGCATCAAGCGTGGTCGAGCGAGCCAGGTTCATTGAAGCGCTTCGTGGCCAACAACAACTGAATCAATCGCAACTCATCAACCTGGCGAGTATTCACCGCATCAGCGGCCCATTGCCTACTCGCGAAGATCTTGCCGACGTCGGCAATGTAGGCATAAAGCGAATGATTCTCCTGGTTGGTTCTGAACAATCAGGGATGCGGTGGATGAGCACGGGTTGGGACTATATGAACAATTCAACCGATGTGCGGCGTTCAGGTCGTTTGCGTTGACGATTTGTCCGTGCGTCTCTGGTATTCTTGTCCTAAATTGCGATTCGCAAATCAAAAAATGCCCTGGATCACCGAACAAGCCCCGACGATTTCCTGGCCCCGCCTGGAGCAACTCACGGCCGCCGTGCTGACCGAAGCCCGGCGGCGGCTGTGTGCTCGGCCGCGCCGCGTGCTGCTGCTGCCCCCCGATATTACGCGGATGCATTCGGGCTGCGGCCGGATTACGGAGTGGTTGTACAACGCCCTGGCCGCTGAGGCCGAGGTGCATGTCATCCCCACGCTCGGCCAGCACGTGCCGCACACGCCGGAGCAGAATCGGCTGATGTTCGGCTCGATTCCGGAGTCGCAGATTCATGTGCATGATTGGCGCGACGGGTGCGTCCACGTGGGGGACATTCCGGCGGCGCTGGTGCGGGAGACGTCGCACGCGGCGGCCGATTGGGACGTGCCGGTGTGGCTCAATCGGCAGTTGATGGAGGAGCCGTGGGATCTGGTGATCAACATCGGCCACGTCGTGCCGCACGAAGTGCTGGGTTTTGCCAACCACAACAAGAACTACTTCATCGGCCTGGGGGGCAAAGAGACGATCTGCACCTCGCACATGATGGCCGCCAGTTGCGGGATCGAAAACAACTTGGGTTCGCTGATCACGCCGGTGCGGGCGTGCTTCAACTGGGCCGAGGAGCAGTTTCTCGGCCGGCTGCCGGACCTGTACGTGCAGGTGGTGCTCGCCCGCGACGCGGCGGGAGAATTGGTCCACACCGGCTTCCACGCCGGCGACGATCTGGAAACGTATCTCGCCGCCGCCCGGCAGTCGCGCGAGGAGAACATCACCACGTTCGACGAGCCGCTCGCCAAGATCGTGTGCGTGATGCAGGGGGACGAGTTCCACAGCACCTGGGTTGCCAACAAGGCGGTGTACCGCACACGCATGGCCCTGGCCGACGGCGGCGAGCTGCTGATCCTGGCCCCCGGCCTGGCCCGTTTTGGCGAACAGGAGGACGTCGACCGGCTGATTCGCAAATATGGCTACGTGCCGAGCAAACGGGTGCTGGAACTCTACAAGCAGCACGCCGACTTGCAGGACCTGGCCCACGGCGCCGCGCACCTGATGCACGGCACGTCGGAAGACCGGTTCCGAATCACCTACGCCCCAGGGCACCTGACGCGGGCCGAGATCGAGCAGGTGAACTTCGCCTACGCCGACCTGGCCGCCATGTGGGCCCGCTACGAACCCGACCGCCGCCGCGAGGGCTGGAACACCACCGCCGACGGCGAGCGGTTTTACTTCATCGCCACGCCATCGGCGGGGCTGTGGTCGACGCGGGCGAAGTTGCTGGGGCGGGTGGCATCCTAAATAGCCCCGGGCTCCGCCCGGGGGTGGCACTGCCAATGCCCCTTCCATCCGGGAGTAGCTCTGTCTAACAAGTGCCGCACTACTCTGGCCGCCGCACGTCGACAATTCTCCCCTCAGTCATCCGGCAACCAGCGTGCCTCGCAATATAGTCTCTTCGCGTGGCGATTTCGTTCTCGGTGTAGAGACAGCGGTGCCAATATCCGCTGGTCCAAATTCGTCCATCCTCAAGAGCCTGTCGCATCCGCGTTTTCAATCGTCCCACCATCGCCGGGACACCGTTTTCACCGTGCTCGACTATCCAGTGCAAATGCCACGATTCGACACTGGCGTCGGTCAGTCGATAGCCGAACTCGTCCACTGCGGCGAGCAGCGAATCAAATAAGAGGGCTTACTCGTCAGGGGAGAAGATGACCGGCTCACCCTGCATCAGCTCTTTCGCATGCAGCAGCAGTGAGTCACTGGGCGGCAACAGTATTCCGTCCTCGACGTAGCCGCGGGCATCGCCGGGCAACCAGGTGCCGTAACTGGTGGTGGTCACAAATATGGCCTGCACGTCGCGCGACATGCCGGCATGATAGTGAACAGATGTAACCTTATGCAAGGGCCGGGCGGGATTTTTCTAATAGTGAGGTTGCCGGCAGTGCGACCCCCGGGCAGAGCCCGGGGCTATGGGGTTACCGCCCCCAGCGCCGCGGCCAGATGCTCCCGCAGCAGGGCCGCCAGGTCGCCATGCTCCGCGTCGCTCCGCGCCAAATCGGCAGGGCGGCGGAACTTCAGCTTCACCGCGTCGCGCTGGCCGTTGGTTACCACGGCGCGGGCGGCGCCTAAGTGCGCGATCCGCCCCAGCGGCACGATGCCGCGGGGGCCGTTGAGCACCAACTCGATCGCGTCGGGCCGCTTGGTGTGCAATGTGGCCCACGGTTCGCGCTGGCCGCGGACGAACAGGTGTACCAGTTGCTGGTTGTTCCAGAGGAACTGCCCTTCGGGTGCCGCCTCGCGCAGCCGTTCGCACAGGTCTTCTAGCAATGCCACCGGCCACGCGGGTGCCTGACCGGGCGGGAAACCCTTCCGCGCCAGGTGCCATTTCTGCCCTAGCACGCGCCACGGCATCAGGTCTTCGGGCCGCTCTTCGCGCTTCTCGGCGAAGCGCTGAAAGCCGGCCACGGCCTGCTCGACAAATTGCCAGAACTCCGGATAGTCGATTTCCTTGAGCGAGTGAACCTTCAACTCGATTTCCTGCCAGGGACCGCGCAGATTGCGGACCTCGACGCGACGGTCGGTTCCATACACCGGCAGGTCGTCCAGTTCATTGAGCGGCGTCATGCCGATCCGCTGGGCGAGCTTCTCGCGGTCGAATGTTCGCTTGGCGACGCGGAACTTCAGCTTCACCAGCCATTCCTCGCCTGTGAGTGCGTGGAAGAACCAGCCGTGCGACTTCGTCAGGCCGGCGATCTCGACCACGCTGCGGTCGCTCCACTCGGTGGGGCTGAACTCGCCCAGTTTGTGGATTGTCTCCACGAGGCGAGTGAGCACCGTGCCGTCCCAGCGGGCCCGCTGGCCGTTGCGGGCCAGCCGATCGCGGGTGTGCCACCGCTCGCCATCGGTCTCCCACGGCATCCGCGCGTCGCGCCCCACTTCGTGCAACTCCAGGTCGGTGCGGCGCAATTGCTCAGCCGCGGCGAAGTCGTGCGGCTTGCGCTCGACGTGCGGGCCGGCTTCGAGGACGGGGGCCAAAGCTTCACCGGTGTGGGAGCGGAAGGATGGTGGAGGGAGAATGGTGGATGGTGAATGGGCGGCGGTGGCATCCGCGCCGGCGAGTTTTTTCGTTTTAGTTTTCTTTGCTGCGGAACGGGACTTTTTTGGAGTGCCATTCGTTTCGGCGGGCGGGGCCAGGGCGAGGCGGTTGAATGCGAGCCCGCGCTCGACAATCTGCTCGGGCGTGCCGGCGGCGACGACGTGCCCTCCGGCTTCACCCGCCTCGGGGCCGAGGTCGATCACCCAATCGGCGCTTTTGATCACGTCCAGGTTGTGCTCGATCACGACCACTGTGTTGCCCAGGTCGACCAGCCGGTGCAGTACGTCGAGCAGCCGGGCAAGATCTTCGAAATGCAGCCCTGTGGTGGGCTCGTCGAGCAGGTACAACGTCTGCCCCGTGTCGGGGCGGGCCAGCTCTGCCGCCAGCTTGACGCGTTGCGCCTCGCCGCCGGAGAGCGTCGGTGCGGGCTGGCCGAGCTGCACGTAACCCAGGCCGACGTCGCACAGCGTTTGCAGGATGCGGCGGACCTTGGGGATATTCTCGAACAGCTTCAGCGCCGTCTCGCACGACATGCCCAGCACGTCGGCAATCGACTGGCCGTGGAACCGCACGCTGAGCGTTTCCGGCTCGTAGCGGCGGCCGCGGCAGGTGTCGCATTCGACCCAAATGTCGGGCAGGAAGTGCATCTCGATCCGCTGTTGGCCGTTTCCTTCGCACGCCTCGCAGCGGCCGCCGGGGGCGTTGAAGCTGAACCGGCGGGCGGTGAAGCCGCGCAATTTCGAGTCGGGCAATTGGGCATACAGAGTGCGGATCAGGTCGAACGCGCCGGTGTACGTCGCCGGGTTCGACGTGGGCGTGTTGCCCAACGGCTGCTGATCGACGCGGATGACCTTGTTGATCTGCTCGACGCCGCGCAATTCGTCGTGGGCACCGACGATGGTTGCCGCCCGATGCAGCCGCCGCGCCAGGGCGTTGTATAGCACGTCCTCGACGAGCGAACTTTTGCCGCTGCCGCTCACACCCGTGACCGCAGTGAGCGTGCCGAGCGGAATCCGCACCGAGACTTCGCGCAGGTTGTTGTGCCGCGCGCCGACGATGGAGAGCCAGGGCCCCTCGTCGCGCGCCGGCCGCCGGTTCGTGGGAACCGGAATCGCTTTGCGGCCGCTTAAGAAGGCGCCGGTAACGGACTGCTTATTGCCGGTCACTTCCGCCGGCGTGCCGCGAGCGACGATCTGGCCTCCGTGGACTCCGGCAGCAGGGCCAAAGTCCAGCAGGGCGTCGGCCGCGGCGATCACTTCGCGATCGTGCTCCACCAGCAGCAACGTGTTGCCCAGGTTGCGAAGCTTTTCGAGTGCGGTGAGCAGCCGCCGATTGTCGCGGGGATGCAGGCCGATCGTGGGCTCGTCGAGGACGTACAGCACGCCGCACAAGCCGCTGCCGACCTGGCTGGCGAGCCGGATCCGCTGCGACTCGCCGCCTGAAAGCGTCGGCGCAGGTCGGCCCAGCGACAGGTATTCCAGGCCAACGTCATTGAGGAACTCGACTCGATTGAGCACCTCGCGCAGCAGGTCGCCGGCAATTTTTTTCTCGCGAGGGTCGAGCTTCCAGCCGGCCACGGTACTCTGGACTTCAGACAGTGGCAGCCAGCAGAGATCCTGGATCGACAAGCCGCGCAGCCGCATCGCCGCGGCGTCGTCGCGCAGCCGGCTGCCGCCGCAGGTGGAGCATTCCACCTCGTCGACGAACTGCTCCAGCCGGGCCCGCAGGCGCGGCGAAAGTTTGGAGGCTTCGTCCAGCGCCGGGTAGAGCCCTTTGTATTGAAACCGCATCAGCGGCGGCTCGTTGCGGCGGGCTTTGCCCGCGCGGCTGGCGGGGAAGACGTCGATCCACTGCTCGCCGCACCCGTACAGCACCACGCGCCGCTGGCGGCTGGTGAGTTGGCTGAATGGCACGTCGGCCGGCACGCCGGTCTGCTCGCACAGGGCGGTGAGCATCGGTCCGAACAGCCGGTTGTCGATCCCCGGCCAGAGCCGCACGGCGCCGTCGGCGAGCGACAGCTTTGGATCGCGAATCAGGGCCGAGAGGTTGGCCCCGGTTTGCGTCCCCAATCCTTCGCAGGCAGGGCACCAGCCCAAGGGGCTGTTGAACGAAAAATGGTGTGGCGAAAGCGGCTCGAAACTGCGACCGCAGCGGTCGCAGGCAAAATGCTGGCTGAAGGTTTGCGTGTCCCAGCGCTCTTCCGGCCGGGCGTCGTCCACCACGGCGACATGCATTACGCCCTCACCAAGTGACAAAGCCGCTTCGATGCTCTCCGCGATTCTGGAACGGCTGTCAGGGCGGACTGTGATGCGGTCGATCACCACTTCCACGGCGTGTTTGCGGCGGCGGTCCATCTCCGGCAGCTCGTCGACGTTGTGCGTCTGGCCGTCGACCCGGATGCGCACGTAGCCGCGTGCCCGCACTTCCTGCCACAGCGTTTCATAGCGCTCGCCAACGCGGATCCCCAGCGGGGCCAGCAGATACAGCCGCGTGCCGGTGGGAAAGCTGAGGATCTTGTCGACAATCTGGTCGGTGGTTTGTGTGCCGATGGCGATATCGCAGGCGGGGCAATGGGGCGTACCCAAACGGGAAAGCAGAATCCGCAGGTAGTCGTAGATTTCGGTCACGGTGCCGACGGTCGAGCGGGGCGTGTGCCCCATGTGCTTCTGTTCGATGGCGATGGCCGGCGACAGCCCCTCGATGTGATCGAGCTGTGGCTTCTGCATTTGGGCCACGAACTGCCGGGCGTACGAGCTGAGACTTTCGACGTACCGCCGCTGCCCTTCGGCGTAGATCGTGTCCATGGCGAGCGACGTTTTGCCGGAGCCGCTCATCCCGCAGCAGACGGTCATCTTGTCGCGCGGGATCTCGACGTCGATCCCCTTGAGGTTGTGCTGCCGGGCGCCCTTCACGCGAATCGCGCTGGCGGCGTCGAACATATTCCCCCTCCCCTTCAGGGAGCGGCTCGGGGAGGACAACGCGCGGAGCGACTTCTTCGGCCCACCCAGCAGCGGCGCTAGTGCCTGCCCCGTGTGCGAATCTTTTGCTCTGGCAATGTCTTCCGGCGTGCCGGCGGCGACGATCTGCCCGCCGCCGGCGCCGCCGTCCGGGCCGAGGTCAATCACCCAATCGGCCGTCTTGATCACGTCCAGATTGTGCTCGACCACCAGCACCGTATTGCCCGCCTCGACGAAGCCGTGCAGCACCGTGAGCAGCATCTTGATGTCGGCGAAGTGCAACCCTGTGGTCGGCTCATCCAGCAGGTACAGCGTCTTGCCGGTGCTCCGTTTGACCAGTTCGCGGGCCAGCTTGATCCGCTGCGCTTCGCCGCCGGAGAGCGTGGGCGACGGTTGCCCCAACTTCAAATAGTCGAGCCCCACGTCGTGCAGCGTTTGCAGCTTGTCGCGAATCGTTGAGATGTTTTCAAAGTGTGAGAGCGCTTGCTGGATGTCCATTTCCAGCACGTCGGCGATCGACTTCCCTTTGAAGCGGACTTGCAGCGTCTCTCGATTGAACCGGTGCCCTTGGCAGACGGGGCAAGTGACCCACACGGCCGCTAGAAAATCCATCTCCAGTCGGTTCGAGCCATTCCCCTCGCACGCTTCGCAACGGCCGCCGCTGACGTTGAAGCTGAACCGGCCTGGTTGATACCCGCGGGTTTTGGAGTCGGTCAGTTGCACATACAGTTTGCGGATGTCGTCAAAGACCTTGATGTACGTGGCCGGGTTGCTGCGCGGCGTGCGGCCAATGGGGGACTGGTCGATGGCAATCATCTTGTCGAGGTGATTCAGCCCCTCGATTCGCTCGTGCCGGCCCGGCTCGCCCCGCCCGCCGTTGAGATCGCGCCCCAGGGCTTCGATCAGAATGTCGTTGACCAGCGAACTCTTGCCCGAGCCGGACGCGCCGGAGACGCAGACGAATCGCCCCAGCGGAATCTCGATGTCGATGTTCTTGAGGTTGTTGTGCGAGGCGCCGACGACCTTCAGCACGTTGCCGTTGCCCGCGCGGCGTTTCTTGGGCACTTCAATCCGCTCGCGGCCGCTGAGATACGCGCCGGTGAGGCTGCGGGCAGCGCCGGCGATATCGTCGGCCGAGCCGGCGGCCACGACCTCGCCGCCGCGGACACCCGGGCCGGGGCCGAAGTCGATCAGGTGATCGGCCGAGCGCATCGTGTCTTCATCGTGTTCGACCACGACCACCGTGTTGCCCAAGTCGCGGAGTTGGCAGAGCGTGTCGATCAGCCGCTGATTGTCGCGGGGATGCAGGCCGATCGACGGTTCGTCGAGAACGTATAGCACACCCACCAGGCCGCAGCCGATCTGGCCGGCCAACCGGATGCGCTGCGACTCGCCGCCGCTGAGCGTGGGCGCGGTGCGATCCAAGCTGAGGTAATCGAGCCCCACGTTTTCGAGGAAGCCCAGCCGGCCGCTGATTTCCTTGAGCACCTCGGTGGCGATCACCTGCCGCGTGGCGTCGAGTTGCAGCGAACGGAAGAACTCCACGGCGCGGCTGACTGGCAGGGCGCACACTTCCGGCAGCGAGCGAGCCTGAGCGTCGGCGAATGTGGCGTCGGCCGTGGTGACGGTGACCGCGCGGGCTTGGGGATTGAGCCGCTCGCCGCTGCAATCGGGGCAGCGAATCACGTTCATGTACTTTTCCAATTGGCGAATCTGCGGCGTGCTCTTGCTGCTGCGATATTTGGACAGCAGGTCGGGGATGATCCCCTCGTAACGGCCGCCGTATTTCTGGCCGTTGGCCCCTGCCCTCCAGGTGAACGTGATGTGCTGCTCGCCGGTGCCCCACAGCCAGGCAGATTGCAGGGCCGGATCGAGATCTTGCCACGGCGTGTCGAGCATCGTCCCCTCGGGCAAGCCGCGCACGCGCTCGATTGTTTCCGCCACGCCGCGGTAGACGTGCCGCCGCCAGCGTCCCAGGTCGTTCCAGGGGCCGATGATTTCCACCACTCCTTGCTTGAACGACAGCTTGGGCAGCGGGACCATGAGTTGGGCGTCGAAGCTGAAGAACGCACCCAGGCCGTCGCACTCGGTACACATCCCCTGCGGGCTGTTGAAGCTGAATAACTGCGGCGACAGGGGCTCGAAGCTCAGGCCGCAATGGGTGCAGGCGTAGTGAGCGGAGAGCGTGATGTCACCCGGCTGGGCCGACTGGCGGGCCTTGGCGCTGTTGCCCCGTTTTTTCTTCCGTCCCGACTTGGCGTCCGCTCCGGCGGCATCGGCATCCTCCGCGGCAAGCGACGGATCGACTGGGGCGGCTTCCTTGGCCGCGGCTGGTTTATCGCCGCCGGTCTCCAGCGCCACGATCAGGTTGCCGTCGCCGAGCTTCAGCGCCAACTCGACCGCTTCGGCCAGGCGGGGGCGGACGTCGCGGTCGGCGCGAAGTCGATCCACGACCACTTCGATGTTGTGGCGCATCTGGCGGTCGAGTTGTAGATTGTCGCCGAGAGAAACCACAGTGCCGTCGACGCGGGCCCGGACGAAGCCCTGTTTCATCAAGTCGGTGAACAGGTCGCGGTATTCCCCCTTCTGGCCGCGAATGACGGGCGCGAGGACCATGAACCGTTCGCCGGAGGGCAGCAGCATCATCCGCTCGATGATCTGCTCGCGCGTTTGGGCAGTGATCGGCCGGCGGCATTGAGGGCAATGCCCTTGGCCGACGCGGGCATAGAGGACGCGCAGGTAATCGTAAATCTCGGTGATCGTGCCGACCGTCGAGCGGGGGTTCTGCCCCGAGGTTTTTTGCGAGATGGAGATCGTGGGGCTAAGCCCACTGATGTGGTCCACCTCGGGTTTCGGCATCTGGCCGAGGAACTGGCGGGCAAAGCTGGAGAGGCTTTCGACGTAGCGGCGCTGCCCTTCGGCGTAGACGGTGTCGAAAGCCAGCGAACTCTTGCCGGAGCCGGAGACCCCGGTCAGGCAGATCAACTGGTTCCGCGGCAGCGTGACGTTGATGCTGCGCAGATTATGCTCGCGGGCACCCTGGACGACGATATCGGAGGGCATGGCGGCAGGGCAGCTGGGCGTGATGAAGGGTGCCTGGGGCAACGCCCCAGATGCGGTGGACTCAATACGACTGGGGCGTTGCCACAGCCACCCCGACCTTGCTCACATGCGAGCAGGCTCGGGGGAAACGCCTCATTATAGGGGACACCCGTTCAGAGGAACAACCCGGCTGCGGCGGGGAGGCGATGTCATGAATTGGGTGGCTGGCGCTTCGGATCAACATCCGCCGCTCAATCGCCGCTAGCGTCTGGCGGCAATTCATCCAACCGGGGAAATCGGCTGCGATACCAGAGACGCTCCCACCAGGTGGCAGCGCGGAGCCGTGGGTCGTTGGACTGGAGCTGGTGCGTCTTGCCGCGGCGGGTGCGGAGGATTAATTGCCCGTCGCCCAGAGTTTCGGCCACGATCCAGAATTTTTCGACCACGTACGAGTAGCCTTCGCCATTGCGCTCGGCGCTGATCGACCGCGCACGAGGGCCAGGGTGGGCCGAGTGCTTCGTGGCGCGATAGACCACCGGATCGCCGGGTTGAAAGACTGACGCCAAGATCTCTCCCCCCGCGGAATGATGGTGAAGGCAACGCAATGTGAATCATAGCATGCCAGGCAACAGAGCCAATGCCGATTTGCGCCGATGGGCCATCCTTTCCCTTCACACCTTCACACCACTCTCTCACCCCCTGTTTTCACACTTCCCCTGGCCCTACTCGGCCGCGAATCCAAACGTCGTCGCCGAGCGGCTCGATCTTCACGTCGACCAGCCCCAGTGCGTCCGCCATGTGCGAGATGCCCTGGCCGCCAACTGGTGAAATCGCGGCCGCACCCCCGGCAATTCGCGGGGCGATGAAGACATGCACCTCGTCCACCGCCCGGGCATCGAATAAACTGCCCAGCACTTTTGCGCCCCCTTCCACCAGGACGTTCGTCTTGCGGCGCCGCCCCAATTCCAGTAGCAGGGCATCCAGCCGAGTGGCCAACGTGTCGCCGGCAAGCGGCAAGACTTCGCACCCTGCGGCGGTTAATTGCTTCACTTGAGCTGCGTTGGCAGCCTGGCTGGCGGCAACTAGCACGGGAGACTCTCCGGCGGTGCAGACCAACTGGCTGTCGAGTGAGAGAGTGGCTCGGCTGTCGAGAACGATGCGCAGCGGCACGCGCGGGCCCGGGGGCCGGGCCGTCAGCAGCGGATCGTCGGCCTCAGCAGTGCCGCGCCCCACCACGATTGCATCAACGCGGCCCCGGATCTGATGCCCGACGGCGCGGGACGCCTCGCCGCTGATCCAGCGACTGTCGCCCGCGGCGGTGGCCAGCTTGCCGTCGAGCGTCATCGCCCATTTGGCGATCACCCAAGGGCGGCCGGTGGCGATGAGCTTGCGATAGGGAGCGAGCAGCCGTCCGGCGTCTGCTACGAGCAACCCTACTTCAACCTCGATGCCGGCTTGCTCAAGGGCCCGGATGCCGCCGCCGTCGACTTGTGGAAACGGATCGCGGTGGGCGATGACCACGCGGTGAATGCCCGCAGCGATCAGGGCGTCGGTGCAAGGTGGCGTCTTGCCGTGATGGCAGCAGGGCTCGAGCGTGACATGCATCGTGGCCCCGCGTGCCGCAGCGCCGGCAACTTGCAGCGCTTCGACCTCGGCATGCGGCCGGCCAAATGCGGTGTGCCAGCCTTCGCCGACTACCGTGCCATCAGGAGCGACAATGACGCAGCCAACCATCGGGTTCGGCTCGACTAGCCCCTCACCTCGGGCAGCCAGCGCCAGGGCCCTCGCCATGTGGCGTGCGGCATCGGCAGTATGCGAGGGTTCCGTCACAGGTTGGTGAACCCCAGAGGTACAAAAGTACCCCTCACGCTCCGCGTGAGGATTCGCATCACGCTTCAGCGTGATGAGTACTACACGATCATATCACGGCGAATCGTCAGCTCCCCGGCGTCCAGATGACGGACTTTTTCGCTCCGGCGGCAGCCGGGGCCGAGGGGCTGTCGGGCGTCCAGAGACCGCTGGGTGCCGGCGCGGCTGGTTGGCTGGCAGCGGCGCCTAGGGCCGAGGTTTGCATTCGGTCGCTCGGGTCGAGCAGGCCCATCCGCTGCAGTAGCGACGTGAGCGCCTCGGCCACGCCCGGCTCGCGGCCGTGCCGCTGGTTGAGGTGATGCAGCAGGCGTTCCGCTTCGGCGGCGTTTCCCTGGACCAGATGCGTGGCCAGTTCGGTCAGGTCCCATGGCGCGCACGACTCGTTGCGCGATAGGGCCACGCGGCGGGCCTCCGCGAGATAATTCATCCGGGCCACCGGATCGTCGGTCGATTGGGCCAGCAGACCAAATGCTTCGGCCTTGTCGGCCTGCTCGTCGAGGCTGGGGCGCCGCACCACTTCCGCCGCCAGTGGAAGGATGGCCGCGCGGTAGTGCAGCCAGGAGGCCTGCTGATATGCCCGCAGCAATTGCTCGTCGGAAAGCTTCTCCACTTCCAGGCGGGGCAGGCGCACTGTGGGAAGCATGTCCATATCGACGTCGTGGGGGTCGATCGGTTGGGGCTCGGCGACGCCCAACTGCTGCCGCAGCATGGTGAACAGCTCGGCGTCGTGCGTTCCGCCAGTGTAGGCGGCTTGCTCCAGGTTCAAGACCGCGCCACTCAGCCGGATCTGCCAAGCCGGATCGCCAGCCGCTTCCTTGGGAGCCTTTCCGCCGAGCACCGGATTAGGATAGTTCGGCCACAACTCGAGCAGGACATTCCGCTGCTGAAGACGAGCCAGTTCCTCTCGCTTTGCTGGTGGCGTGTCGTTGGGCAATTGGTAGCGCCAACTCAAGGCTTGCTGAATGGCAGGCACGGTGCGAACCACTTCTTCGCTCTCCGGCGATCCCAATTCCCGGCCCATGACGTCGGCCAGCATTCGCACCGCGGCGTCCAGCTCCTGTCCCCGCGCTGCGATCACTTCCAGCCGGGGAGGGCGATCGGTCTCGCGGCCAAATACAAACAGGTCGGCCAGGATTCGCGGGGCCGCTTCCTCTGTCAGGTTGACGCCGCTCTCGGGCATCGGCCGATCGAGCAGCCGGAACGCGCCCTGCGGCGGTGGCTGGTCCGATTGGGCCATCTCCACCGGATCCAACGGTAAGTGCAACGTCCGGCCGTCCGCCTGAAGCTGGCTTTGCAGCGCCGCGGCATCTTCAATCGGCCAGGTGGCGGCGAGAATATCGACGCGCTGCTTGACGTCGACTCCGTCGATCAATTGGGCCAAGGCAGCCGCTTCGATGGCGTCGTCGGCGGGGACATCCAGCGCGGCCAGCTTGCGCAGGGCGGACACGGCGCCGTCTTGATCGCCTACGTAGGCCCGCACCAATGCCAGATTGTGCCACACGGCGGGCGTGTCTTCTTCCTTGCGTGCCACATTGGCAAACCGGGCCGCGGCCGCCAGCCAGGCGCCGCGCATCGCTAGGTCGAGCGCGGTGCGGAACTCCTGCTCGTGGGCAAAGCCTTCCGGCGGCAGTTCGAAATGATAGTCCTGCTTCAACAACAGCGGCACGGACGTGGCTCGATTGAGCCGCATCAACAGCGCCGCGGCCGAGGTTTCCTCAGCGCCGGAGATCGTAGCGCACAGCAGCAGATGCGCGCGGGCCGCCAAGATCCGCCCCTCGGACAACAGCGCCTGGCCGAGCATCCCGAGCACCTCGAACACCCGATGGGGAATCTCCTGCTTGATGCCGGCGATGGCCCGCTGCAGCGGCTCGATGCCCGCCACGGCGGTGCCCGAGGTATCCGCGCGATGCAGCGCCAACTCCGCCAGCATCACCGGGTTGTCGGGATGTTTTTGCTCGAACGTGGCCATGGTCTTGGCGAGCTGTTCCTCCTGGCCCAGTTCCGCCTCGATCACGCACTCGATGCCCAGCAGGCAGGCGCGGTCGTCGTGCGCGGCGCGGGCTTTGCGCACTTTGTCGAGCGCGGCCAGCCGCTGGTCTGCCTCCAGCAAGCGATGGATCTGCTCCAGCTCGGTGACCAGATCAGGACAGCAGAATTTGATTTTCTTGCCGGTTCCGCAGGGACAGGCCGCGTAACGATCAAAGGCCATAGCAGGGCGGCTCCGACACGAACAATTCACGAGGAACTAAAAGAAACAGACGAGAGAATCGCAGCGGAGCGCCGGATCAGGCGTTGACCGTCGCCCGCTTGCCGGCGATCAGCTTGAGCAGGGCTTTTTGAGGATCGGCGAACTTCTTGATCCCTTCCTCCATCAACACCTTCTCCATGTCGGCCAGGTCGACATGGCGGTCGATGTCGGCCAGCACGTCGGCCGGCGGCATTTGGTCGACCTGGCGAGTGAACGCCATGCCGCTCTTTTCCACGGCATCGTTGGTGGCGGGGGGATTCGTTTCAATGTCGCTGCCGGCGAATGCAGCGACGTATTTGGTCGGCGGGTCGCTGGGGTTCTTCGTGCCGGTGCTGGCGAAGATGATCTCTTGCTGCAGCGGGGTACCCTGCTTTTTCCAGAAGGCCTGGTTCTCGGCCCAAATGCGCTTGGCGTTGACGATGCCCGCCTGCCCTTGGGCGGCGGCGGACAACTGCGGCGAGTGCTTCTCCGTATAGACGTCCACGCGCGACACGAAGATGCTGTAGACGCTCTTGAAATGGTCCAGGTTCTTGCGACGCTTGGCGCCGCGCCACACCGCGTCGCGGGCCTCCTGATATTGCCGCGAGCTGAACGTCAGCGTGACGTTGACCGTGATATCGGCGGCAACCAGTTCTTCCAAAGCCCCGATGCCAGCGGGCGTGGCGGGGACCTTGATCATGCGGTTCTGGTGCCCGGCGGCCCATTTCTTGCCCAGCTCGATGTACCTGGCGACGCGCTCGGCGTGGGGCGGACCTTCCTGCAGGTCTTCCAGCAGCGGGTCGAGTTCAAAGCTGACATAGCCATCATTGCCATGACTGCGCTGCCAGGCGGGGAGGAACACCTTCTGCGCCCCTTGCACCAACTGGTCGGTCAATTGCCAGGCGATTTCGGAGTCGGACTTTCCCTGGCCGATCAGCCGCCGCAGGTCGTCGTCATAACGGCCGGTCCGGATCAGGTCGGAGACGATGATCGGGTTCGACGTGGCGCCAGTGGCCCCCAGCGCTTGGTTCTTAACTACCAGGTCCGGGTCGATCGAATCCAGCCACAACTTGGTTCCGCAGGCAATAAGCGATTGAAGGGGCGAGGTCATGCGAGTCACTCCAGCGTTGAACGGTAAATCACAATTCGCCCACAGCCTGGGCCAACACGGTTAGCAACATGCCCCAGGCCGCCACGCGAGCCCTCACATGATATATGAGCAGCCGCCCCAATGCGCCGGACGAACTATCCAGCCTTTCAGCGGTTGAATGGCGAATGGCAGGGTTTTGGGCTGATTGGCAAGGCCACGTATTCTAGCAACATAATTCCGATTTTGCAGACTATTCCTGTTGCGGGGGATGGAAGTCGCCGATAACTGGGTTCGAGAACACTTACCGTCATGCTGCGCAGCAGCGACGCCAAATCGCAAGGGGGGGCCCCATGTGATGCGGAGGTAGTACGGTGGCGGCCTGGGTAAGACGATTAACTGCATTGCTGGCGCTGGTAGCGCTTGGAGGGCTTGCCGCCGCAAGCACCGCCGCTGCCGCTGGCCCCGACCCCTCGGACGATCCGCCCCCCCGGCTCACACGGCGGGCCGATCACGAGATCGTCTCCGAAGAGCCGGCCGACGCTTCTGTCATGGCGCGGCCCGACGCCGAAACGGTGGCTCCCGTCGAAGAGGAAGCGGCTCCCACGAGGCGCAGCGCTCCGCCGGCCCGGTTGCATGGCGCCGCGGGCACGGAAGATCGCGAGCCGATCTGGTCCGACCCGTCCGACGGCGACGACAGCCAATATGCAGACTCGTGCCCTGCCATCGTCTATAGCTCGGGCCACTGGATGAACGACGGTTGCTGGTTCGCCCAGGGGGATTTTGTGATCATGCATCACACGAACCCGAAAGAGGTGACGCTGGCTGAAGACACCACGCTCTCCGCGTTCGACAACTTGACCGCGGCCAACACCTTCTCCGCGAATCAAGATGGCTTCGGAATTTCCGCCGGAGCCAGGGTCACGGTCGGCCGGTATTTCTGCCGCGACTTGGCCAACCGCGATTGGGACAGCGAAGTGACGTACCTCGGGCCGTTCGCCTGGCAGCATTCGGGGGGCATCCAGTCGACGGTGGCCGATCGTCTGTACACGCCGCTCGACCCCGGCTTTCTATTCACGGTGATCAACAACGTGCCGATCCGCAACGCGGTGTACGGAGGCTTCAACGCCGCCGAAACGCAAACGCTCAACTACGAATCGAACCTCAACAGCATCGAATGGAATGTCCGCACCCGGTATCGGTTGGGTGAAGATATGATGGTGGCCATGCCCAACGGCACCTGGACACAGCAGATGAACAGCGGGCCGACCCCATCGCTGTTGGCCGGCATCCGGTATTTCCACATCGACGAGCATCTGGTGTGGCACAGCGAACGAAGCGGTCTTCTACCGGCGACAGGCAACTACGACGTGCATACATCGAACAACTTGATCGGCCTGCAAATCGGGGCCGAATGGGCCCGGCAGGAAAAGCGCTACCGCCTGGCGGGCTGGATAAAGATGGGTGGCTACGTCAATTTCGCCGACGAAAACAGCGTGGTGCTGGCGATCGACGCCGATCCGCGATTCCAGGACATCAACAGCAATCGTTCGGCCAGCGACAAGGCGTTCACGTTCGCCGGCGAGGCGGGCTTTGACGCGGCGTACCACATCAATCCGCACATGTCGTTGCGTGCCGGCGGTGAAATCCTGTGGATTCAGTCGGTGGCCGTGGCGACCGAGCAGCTCAACTTCAATTTCACCGCCCCGCAGGTGGTCAACCTCAGCGGCAACTCGTTCTTCATGGGTGCCACGGTTGGTATGGAATTCGTCTGGTAGAGCGGACGAAACTTGCGGCGTAATGTAGCGGCCGTGGGTGCCACTGCTGGCTTGTCCAGCAGTGAATGCGTCGGCCAGTTCTTAGATGTTGACAAACCAACGCAGGCGACTTTTCTCGCGCTAGCTCGCTCCGATTTTCTGCCGGCAGTGAGGGGGAATCCGGCCGCTGTCCCGTTCCGGCAGTTAGCACGCCCCGTTTGCTGCGGTTAGAATCTCCGTGCAGCAGTGAGCCACGACGGGCGTTTCTCTCCGGCTCCCTTGCACGCCCAGCAATACCGGGGCGGAATTCGATGATGACCGACAACCGCGGGCTGCTCGCAGCGCTCATCGGCGACGGTCGCGGGCCGTTGAAACTCACGGCGATCAGCCTGATCGGCGCGGGGCTGTTCGCGATTTTTCTATCGGCGACTGGGCACTTTCTGCCGCACGACATCGCGTTTCTCGGCATGACCGCCGAGCAGATGCACTCCATCGCGGATGCGAGGGTGGCGCACTTCATGTTTCACGATCGCGTGTCGTTCGGCGGAGCGATCATTGGCGTCGGCACGCTGTACCTCTGGTTGGCCGAGTTCCCCTTGTCGGCCCGCGAGCCGTGGGCGTGGTGGACGTTTTTGATTAGCGGCGTGTTGGGGTTCTCCAGTTTCCTGGCCTACCTGGGCTACGGTTATTTGGATACCTGGCATGGCGCCGCCACGCTCGTGCTGATCCCGATTTTTTGCGTCGGCATGGTCAAATCTCGCGCCGCGCTACGACCCTTGCCTTCATTGCGCGGGGCGATGCTCGATCTGCCGCCGACAGTGTGGAGGTCGGCCTATGGTGCGGGACGCGTGCTGCTGCTCATCACCGCATTATGTCTGGTGTTGGGTGGCCTGATCATCACCGGGGTCGGAATGACGACGGTCTTTGTGCCGCAGGACCTGGAATTCATGGGCGTGCAGCGGGCCGACTTGCAGGCCATCAACCCGCACCTGATTCCGCTGATTGCCCACGATCGCGCCGGCTTTGGGGGCGGGGTGTGCTGCTGCGGCGTGACGATGTTTCTGTGCGTGCTGCGCGGCACGCCGTCGCGAAGTCTGTGGCAAGCGCTGCTCGTGATGGGGCTGGCCGGTTTCGGCACGGCGATTGGCGTGCATTTCCCGATCGGCTACATCAACCTATTCCATCTCTCGCCCGCGATTTTGGGGGCGGTGATGTTTGGCGTCGGCATGCTTCTAACTTGCGACAGGATGATGGAAGGGGAGCGATCCTGATTTCCTGCGGGAAAGTATTAGGTTGAGATTACTTGGGCCCGCAAGCGTACCTACGCTTCGGCGAGCTAATTCGGCCCAGCGATTACGACCGCCACCGCCTGGCCTGTGCCGGCAATGTTAAGCAGCAGGGCCGTCGATTGCGTCACGGGCATCGCCTTGCCGTGGATGACGCGCACCGGGCATTCTGGATCGGGCGTTTCATAATTCAGCGTCGGCGGGATGTGGCCTTCCACCAAACCCAGCACGCTGACCAGCGCTTCGACCGCGCCGCTGCCGGCCCCCAGATTGCCGAAGTAGCTTTTCGGCGCGGTGACCGGCACGTCTCCCAGCGTGGCACGAATCGCCTGCGCCTCGAGGCGGTCCATCGGAATGGTGCTCAGGCCGTTGGCGTTGACGTGGCCGATCTCTTGCGCGGAAAGCCCCGCGCTGCGCAGCGCCACTTGAATGGCGCCGCGGACCGCCGTCCCCTGCGGGCCCTCTGGATCGCGCGGCTCGAACGTGCTGCCGTAGCCTAGCACGCGGCCGAGGATCTTTGCCCCGCGGGCTTCGGCATGAGCACGGCGCTCCAGGATCAGCGCGGCCGAACCCTCGCCATTGAGACTGCCATCGCGGGTGGCGTCGAAGGGGCGGACGATGGTCGTGGGATCGGCGTCGGAGCGTTGCGACAACTGGCCGGCGCCGCGGAAGGCGTAGCTGGTGGGATGGACGCGCGAGCTGGTGCCGCCGGCGATCATCACGTCGGCCGAGCCCCGTTCGATGACCCTCAGCGCCTCGGCCAACGCCAGCAGGCTCGACGCCTCGCCGAGCGTGATCGAGTTGTTTGGCCCGCGGGCGTCATGCGCGATGGCGATGTGGCAAGCCGGCATATTCGGGAGGTACTTGAGCATCCACAGCGGATACATGTTGCTCAGGGCCTGGTTCCCCCAGCGTTCAAAGCGGAATTCGTTATTGACCAGGCAACTGCGATAGGCGTCGGCCACTTCATCCAGGTCGCAGTACATCATGTCGGCCCCGAAGACCACGCCCATCCGTTCCGGGGCGACCTGCTCGGGCACGAGCCCGGCGTCGGTGCAGGCCAGGTCGGCAGCGGCAAAACCCATCTGGATATCGCGGGACATCACTTTGAGGCTTTTGCGGGGGCGGACGTACTGCTTGGGGTCGAACTCCCGCACCTCGGCGGCAAACTTCATCGGCAGGGTGCTGCTGTCGAACGACCTGACCTCCGCCATCCCGCTGCGGCGTTCGCACAGCGATTGCCAAAAGGCGGCCCGCCCGATGCCGATTGGGCTGACCACCCCGGCGCCGGTGATCACCACCTCGTGCTCGCGCGAGTGGCTCGGCGAGCGATTGCCGGCGGGTGGTGTGGAAGCTGCCATGGATTGCTGACCGGGCGCATGGGGGAAAGCCCCCTATCGTAGCGGCATCGCGGCTTGGGGACAAGAAACGGCGCGACCAACGCCGCTGCCGCTACGCGGACTTGGCGCACATGACTTGCAAAATCCCCCGACAAAAGTCCGGCAAATCATCCGGCTTGCGGCTGCTGACGAAATGACGATCAATCACCACCGGGGCGTCTTCCCAGATCGCGCCAGCATTGACCAGGTCGTCTTTGATTCCGGGCGAGCCGGTGACGCGCACGCCGCGATACACGCCGGCCGAGATCGGAATCCAGCCGCCGTGGCAGATCGAGGCCACCAACTTGCCCGCGGCGGAAAATTGCCGCACCAGTTCCAGCACCTTGGGGTCGCGCCGCAACTTGTCGGGCATGAACCCGCCGGGAACGACCAGGCCGTGGTAGTCGGCGGCCTGCTGGCTGGCCAGGTTCGCGTCGGAGACGCAGGGATAACCGTGCTTGCCAGGGTAGCGAACACCCGCTTCGGGCCCGGAGACGGTCACCTGGGCACCGGCTTCGATTAAGCGCAGCTTGGGATACCACAATTCGAGGTCTTCGTAATCCTCGCCGACGAAGATTAGGATGCGTTGGCCGGCCAAGGGCTTATCGTTGGGCATGGAATTGCTCCTGTCGTAGAATGCGATTGTCCGTAGTCAGTTGTCAGTGGTTCGTGGTCAGTTGCTGCACCTCTTTTACTCCCGCACGATGAATTCCGCTAGCGGTCGATTGCGATTGTTCGTTTATGGCACGCTCCAGCGCGGGCAGGTGAACCATGCCCGATATTGCGGCGGGGCGGCGGCCATCACGCCGGCCCGGGTTCGTGGGCGGCTGTATCACCTGACGCTGGGATATCCGATTTTGGTGATTCCGGATGGCGACGTGTTGGCGGTGGGGACGAGCGATCCCGTCGCCGATTTGGCGACGCAACAGATTGCAACTGGGGCGTTGCCCCAGCCACTTGCTGATCGACATCACGAGCCGTGGCTGCTGGTCGAAGGAGAAATCATTGAGTTCGACGACGCAGCCGAGCGCCTTCCGCCGATCGACGCCCTGGAAGATTTCTTCCCCGGTCGCGATGAAATCTACCGCCGCGTGCTGGTGAAAACCGCCGAGCCGGCTGGCATGATTGTGTGGACCTACATCGCGCCCGACGGGCGATTGCCAGCCGGAGCGGTTAGCAGTGGCGAAAGATGGCCGTGAGCCAACCCATCACTAGCCCGAAGTGCAAGCGAGGGACGGACACAACTCCCCTCCCTTTCAGGGAGGGGCTGGGGGAGGGTAATGGGTGGCCCCGGCAATCGACTACGCTTCAACTGCTCGATTGAACTTCTGGGGCTTCACTCCGCTGCGCTTCGTTCAGCCCCAGGCACCCAAGGGCAACAAGCTGCCCATGGCACCCTAAATCAGCTTTTGAATCGGCTCCACATGCTCCACCCCCACCAGCTTCTGATCCAACCCGCTGTGCAAATACGACAGCCGGTTGGGGTCGATCCCCAGCTTGTGCAGAATCGTGGCGTGCAGGTGCTTCACGTGATAACGGTCTTCGACCGCGATGTTGCCCAGTTCGTCGGTGGCGCCGATGCTTTGCCCGCCGCGAATTCCGCCGCCGGCCATCCACATCGTGAACCCAGACGCGTTGTGGTCGCGGCCGCTTCCCTTGGCATATTCGGCCGTCGGCTGGCGGCCGAACTCTCCTCCCCACACCAGCAGCGTCGAGTCGAGCAATCCGCGTTGCTTGAGATCTTTGATCAAACCCGCCACTGGCAGATCGGTTTCGCCGGCGTGCAGGTTGTGGTTTGACTCCATGTCGGAATGCGCGTCCCAGTTGTCGTCGTTGTGCGCGCCGCCGGAGTAAAGCTGCACGAACCGCACCCCGCGCTCGACCAGCCGCCGGGCGAGCAGGCATTGCCGGCCGAAGACGCGCGACTTCGGCTGGTTGATGCCGTACATCTCCAGCGTGTCGGCCGATTCCTGCCCCAGGTCGGTCGCTTCCGGAGCGGCGCTTTGCATCCGATAGGCCAGCTCGTAACTGGCGATGCGAGCTTCGAGGTTCGTATTGTCGCTGCGCAGGGCCAGATGCTCGCTGTTGTATTGCGCCAGCGTATCGAGCATTTCGCGCTGCATCGGGCGGCTGATGCCGGCTGGCGGGGCTAGGTCCAGGATCGGCTCGCCCCGGGTGCGCATCAGCGTGGCTTGGAACGTGGCGGGCATGTAGCCACTTTGCCAGTTCTTGGCGCCGCTGATTGGTCCGCCGCGCGGATCGAGCATCACCACGAAGCCGGGCAAATCCTGATTGAGCGAACCCAGGCCGTAGTTGACCCACGAACCGAGGCATGGGCTGCCGCTTACAATCTTGCCGGTGTTCATTTGCAGCATGGCCGAGCCGTGAATCGGCGAGTCGGCGGTCATCGACTTAATGAACGCGATGTCGTCGACGCAGGTGGCCAGATTTGGGAACAAGTCCGATACCCATTGGCCCGACTGGCCGTATTGGTGGAACTTCCAGCGCGGCTCGACGATCCGCCCCTTGTTGCGGGCGCCCTGCCGGCCGCGGGTTTTCACCTCGATCGTCTTGCCCTCCTTGCCCACCAGGGCCGGCTTGTAGTCGAACGTGTCGATCTGGCTGGGGCCGCCGTACATGTACAGGAAGATCACGCTCTTGGCTTGCGGCACGAGATGCGGCGTGTGGGGCGCCAGCGGATTGCCGAAGGGAGTCTTGCCGTCGGCCGCCACAGCCTGGCTAGCGAAGAAGCCGTCCTTATCCAGCAGGCCCAGCATCGCCAGGCCCGTGAAGCCGGCGCCGGCCTGCCATAGGAACTCGCGCCGCGTGCGGCCACAGAAGCTGCCTGTTGGAGGATGGCTCATGGTTGGTCCGTTCTAGTCGCTGGGGTGCCTGGGGCAACGCCCCAGTTGCGCAAGTCAAATACATCTGTGGCGTTGCCCCAGCCACCCTCTCGTTTATCAATCCAAGTAAACAAACTCATCCAGGCTGTACACAATCAAGCAGTACCGCCGCAGCGCTTCGTGCGGCGTGAGTTGGTGCCTGGCGATGAACTCCTCGATCAGCCGCACGCCCCGGTCGATTTCCTTCGGCACCGGCTCGCGCTGCATCGCGCGGCGCAGCGCCATGGCGACGCGATCGCGGAGTTCTGGCCCGGCGTGCGTCTCGACAAACGCGGCCAGCGTGCCCGCTTCCTCGAACATCATCTCGCTATTGAGCATCGACAAGGCCTGCGTCGGCTGCGTGCTGGCGAACCGCACGGGGCAGGTGCCGTCGGCGTCGGCCGCGTCGAACGACTCGACCAGCGGCAGCGGCAGCGAGCGTTTTTGATGCACATAAATGCTGCGGCGGTTGCGGTCCGCCGGCGACGACGAGTGCCACCCTGCTCCGGGGACCGATTGCCCCGCCAGCACCGCCTTGGGAATGATTGGATAAACGCCCGGGCCGCCCATCTTCAAATTGAGGGTGCCGTTGATCGCCAGGATCGAGTCGCGGATTTCCTCCCCTTCGAGCCGCCGCATGTCGAACCGCCAAAACAGGTCGTTGTCGTGATCGCGCGCCAGCCCGGCCGCATTGGCCGCCGACGACATGCGATACGCGCTCGATAGCATAATCGTCCGGTGCAGCGACTTCAGCCGCCACCCGCCGGCGACGAGTTCCGTGGCCAGATAATCGAGCAGTTCCGAATGGGTCGGCGCCGTTCCTTGCAGGCCAAAGTTGTTCGGCGAGCGGACCAGGCCCCGGCCGAAGTGATACTGCCACACGCGGTTGGCCATCACGCGGGCAGTGAGCGGATTCTCCGCGCCGGCGATCCAATTAGCCAGCATGCTGCGCCGGCCAGTGGTGTTGACGCCGGCTGGCGCTGGCGGAATCGTGGGGGAGCTGGGTTCGACGATCGAGAGAAAACCCGGCTCGACCTTGGCGAGCGGCGCCTTGGGGCTGCCGCGCAACAGGATGAACGTGTCGCGCGCCGTGCGCCCCACTTCGGTTACGCACAGCGCCTTCTGCATCGCCGGCGGCTCGGAGTTGCGCAGATCCTCGCGGGTATCCATCAGTTGCAGATATTCGTCGTACAGCGTTTGGCTCACCAGACGCGGCACGCGCTTTTGAATCAAGCGTTGATGATTCAGATCGATCTTGAATTCGTCCTTTTCGACGGAATCAAAGTCGGGCTGGGCCAGGGCTTCGATCTGCTTGATTCTGTCATTCACCTTGGCGAAGCGGGCGCGGTACGCAGCCACTTCAGCCTGGTTGTGCCCTTGGGCATCGGTTTTCAGCGGGCGGAGCGAGGCCTCTTCGACGCCCCCTTTGCGAGTTCCGTAGCGCGTGATGCCGCCGAAGAAGGCCAGCATCCGGTAGTAATCGCGCTGCGGGATCGGATCGAGCTTGTGATCGTGGCAGCGGGCACAGTTGACCGTGAGGCCCAAGAACACCTGGCCGACCGTGCCCACGATGTCGTCCAGTTCGTCGTAGCGGGCCTGTTCGGCATCCCCAGGCTCGTCGTCCCAAATGCCCAAGCGATAGAAGCCGGTGGCGATCAGTCCTTCGTTGCCGGCGCCAGGCAGTTCGTCGCCGGCGAGTTGCTCGCGGACAAACCGATCGTACGGTTTGTCTTCGTTGAGCGAGCGGATGACGTAGTCGCGATAGCCCCAGGAGTACGGTTTGGCGCTGTCCCGCTCGTAGCTGTTGGTGTCGGCATAGCGCACCAGGTCGAGCCAGTGGCGGCCCCACCGTTCGCCATAATGGGGCGAAGCGAGCAAGCGGTCGACGAGCCGCTCGTAAGCGTCGGGCCGATCGTCCGCTGTGTACGCAGCCACCTCTTCGGGACTGGGAGGCAGGCCCCACAGGTCGTACGTCGCGCGGCGGATCAGCACTTGCTTCGACGCGGCCGGCGCGGGTTCCAGTCCTACCTGCTCGAGTCGCGACAGGATGAAGGCGTCGATCGGATTGCGCACCCAGGCGGCCCCTTTCACCTGTGGCACCGGCGGGCGCACCACGTGGCGGAACGACCAGAAGTTGCGATTCTGCTCGTCGACTTGTGGCGACTTCTTTTTCGGCGGGGGGGCGGGCTCGTCTTCCGGGCCACCCGGCGGGAACGGAATTTTTAGCTCGACCCAGCGGGTGAGCACGGCGATTTTGTCGGGCGGCAGCTTATCCTTCGGCGGCATTTCCAGGTCGCGATAATTGATCGCCTCGACCAGCCGGCTGGACATTGGCTTGTCGAGGTCGACCGCTGGGCCCGAGTCGCCGCCGCGGAGCACGCTGCTGCGCGAGGTGAGCCGCAACCCTCCTTCGATCTTCTTCCCCTCGCCGTGGCAGCGCAGGCAATGCTGCTTCAGCAGCGGCTGCACCTGCTGCTCGTAAAATTGGTTGTCGGCGGGCGAAGCTGACGCAGCGGGTTCGGCACCCTGGCAAACGGCCTGGGTTGATACGACTCCCCATAGCAGTGCGGCAACGGCGGCCGCGGCAGGCCATGCCGCCGCCGGAGGCAATTTGGTCACGACGGCGCGTAAGGACCGGTCGCGTGGCATGGGCAGGCAATCTGGGGCGGGTGTTGGCTGGCCGGATCGATGCCGTAGCGCGCCGCCTGGGCCGCTACGACCTCGAATCCGGCCGAAGTTCGATCCGGCGCATCGCAGGGCGTGTACGCCGCTGTGTCTCGCCACGCCACGGCGCGCGGGACGGTTCCAACCACCTTCAAGTGTAGCCAGGATCGAGCTTCCGACGCAACCCGACCGCCGCCGGACCGCTTGACGGTGCGAGTAGCTCGGGCTATCACGAACTGGGCACTCCAGGAGGTATTAACGTGAAACAGTCATCCCTGCATTTGAAGCGATTTATCGGGCCGAATGTGGAGCTGCTGCGAGGCGCAATCGTGGCCGCGGCGTTGGTTGCTTTTCTTAGCACTTTTCTTAACACGGCTTATGGCGACGAGCCCGCGCTCCCCTCTTCCGAAGTGCCTGCCGCCGTAGCGCCCGCCACGGTCGCCGCCGGGGCCAAGTTGCAAACGCTGTTTGAAGACAAGAGCTACTACGAAGGGCCCGCCTGGGACCCGCGCTCCGGCCGGCTGTATTGCACGCGATTCATGGACGCCAACACGCAGGTGCTGCGGCTCGACGCGCCGGGCAAAGTGACCGTGTGGATGGACAAAACCCGCGGGGTCAACGGCCTGTATCTGGGGAACGACGGCCGCCTGCTGGCGGCGCAAGGGCAAGCGAAGGCGATCCTGAGCATGAAGATCGGTGCCGACGGCCCGGAGGAGACCAAGGTTCTCGCCACCAGCAAAACATGGCACGCGCCAAACGATCTGTGCCAAACGCCGCGCGGCGACATTTACTTTACCGATCCCGATTTCGGCCCCATGAAATCGAGCACGGTCTACCGCATCGACACCACTGGCAAAGTGACCGCCGCGGTGACCGACATGGCGCTGTGCAACGGCATCACCGCCTCACTCGACGGGAGAACGCTGTACGTCGGCGACAGCAACCGCAAGCATTGGCGCTCGTACCCGATCGCGGACGACGGCAGCGTCGGCCAAGGCAAGTTGTTCTTCGCCCCGCAAGGAGACAACAAATGGGATCCCGACGGCATGACCGTCGACGCGCGGGGCAATCTCTACCTGACCGGCATGGGGCGCGTGTGGGCGGTCACCCCCACGGGGAAACTGCTCGGATCGGTGCCGACTCCCGAGTTCTGCTCGAACGTGCGCTTCGGCGGCGCGGACAACAAGACACTGTACATCACCGGCCAGCACAAGATTTACGGCTTGGCGATGGCCGTACCCGGCCGCCCCTCGCCGGCGCCGCCGGCAATTGCCCACAAATAGCTAACAGTCGATGCCGTCTAACCGCATGAAATTTCTCTGAATCCATGTGAAGCCTTTGAGGCGGACAAATGACTTCGCAGTTGACTAACGATCGCGAATCTACGGACGCCGCGAAAGTCGATACCGCGCTTGAGGCGATCATTGAAGGTCGGCTCGATGAGGCCGAGGCACTCTTACTTGCCGTGATTGCAAATACACCGTCTGAATACGCCAACTCCGAAGAGAATGATCAAGGAAT
This sequence comes from Planctomycetia bacterium, assembly GCA_021413585.1. Classification (GTDB taxonomy): domain Bacteria; phylum Planctomycetota; class Planctomycetia; order Pirellulales; family UBA7805; genus JAIOPX01. The sequence goes on along the minus strand of JAIOQB010000358.1, from coordinate 9,765 downwards.
CGCGATCAAATTTTGGAGCCAAACTGACTTTATCCATTACGTCATGTGGCGGAAGGACCGGGGACTTGCAGACACGAATATTAGTTGGATCGGCAACGCATATCCTCGCGCTCACTACTATCTGGGTTTTCTCTGCGTGAAGCGAAAACAATTTGAAAGAGCGATCACTTTTCTCGACAGTGGCCAAAGCCTCGAACCGACGAATCCGAAGTTTGCATTCGAGAAAGCGCAAGCCTTGGTAAATTCCAGGCGATTCAAGGAAGCACTCGCGCTGTATGATCGAGTAACGGAACTCACAGCCCACGTCACTGTTCGTGACCTCGCCATTGCGCGGCGCGGTCGAGGGTTCGTGCTGATTGAAATGAATGACCTCAATAATGCGGAGATCGCTTTTAAGTCGTCGTTGGAATTTGAACCAGAAAACGAAATAGCGATGAATGAACTCCGCTACATTCAGCACTTGCGCAAGGGTGGTGCCACCACGCTGACCGAAACGGCGCCTACGACGGACTCGTTGAATCCCTCAAAATGTGCCGCGTGCGCCAAACAATTCGACAAGGGCGTGCTCGTCTCGCTAAACGGAAGGCCAGTCAGTATCTGTAAGAGATGCAAAGGAAAGCTCACAAAAAAATGGTGGCAATTCTGGAAATGACTTCGCCCTACTTCTCAGTGCTTCCGGGCGGACAAAGACGCATCAATGAATTGATCGCGTAAACTGTAGCCGAAGCTGGCATCAGCGACCCGACGAGGGTAGGGCCAGTAAACAGAATTGAACTGGAGGTGATCGCGTGAATTGTCCAGTATGTAAAATGAGCATGACCGAAGAAGACTTCGGCGGGGTAAAAGTGGATGTCTGCGCAGGCGGTTGTAAGGGAATCTGGTTTGACTGGCTTGAACTGGTCAAGCTAGATGAAAAGGACGAAGGCTTGGGGCAAGCCCTTGACGAAGCCCTTCATTCACCCCGGGTCAACGATGGAAACCGGGGCGTAATCAATTGCCCGAAATGCAACGTGCCGATGCATCGACATTTGTATAAATCAGACAAGGAAGTAAATGTCGACGAGTGCTACCCCTGCGGGGGATTCTTCCTGGACTCCGGCGAATTATCCCACATTCGGGACCATCATCTGAACCAGCAGGAAGAAGCGGCCTACGTCGAGAAGTTACTGGCAAATACCCCCAGCTACCAGCAGGCCTTAAGGAATATAGAAAAAGAAAAACGGCGAGCCGAAGCGATCAGCCGCATTGCAGGTTTCTTCCGTCGATTTCGCCTTTTTCCCTAATACTTCACTCAGCGATTTTCGTCCGGCAGATTTCGGAAATTACGCGGCGCTTACATTTGAACCCACCAAATTGGCCGAGTTGCTCTACTAGTAGCCCTATTCCTTCAGCTTCAAAATCAAATCCAACTCCACGCTCGACCCCAGCGGCAGGCCGGCTAGGCCGAGCGCGGTGCGGACGCCGATGCCGGCGTCGCCGAACACGTCGCGGAGCAGTTCCGACGCGCCGTTGATCACCAGGTGCTGGTCGGTGAAGTCCGCGTCGCTGTTGACGTAGCCCACGGTGCGCAGCACGCGTTCGATTCGGTCGAGCGAACCGATCTCCCGCTGCACGCCGCGCAGGACGTTGGCGGCGCACAGGGCGGCCGCCTTCTGAGCCGCTTCCAGCGACACTTGCGAAGGGACTTTCCCTTTGCTGGCGAGCGTGCTGCCGTCGAATGGGACCGCGCCGGAGGTGTAAACCGTCGTGCCGTCAACAACCACCGGCTTATAAATCGCACCCACCCCCGGCACGCGGTCGAGCGGGTAGCCGAGAGATTCGAGTTTCTTATCGCACTCACCGAGCATCTTAGAGGCCTCCTGGAGATTAGGATTGTTGACTCAAGTTCACCACGGAGACACGGAGGCACAGAGACGAAATCCCAATCACCAAATTCCAAATTCCAATCTCCAATACGAGCCGCGCATTCCGTATTGGAGATTGGAATTTGGTCATTGGTCATTACCTTCTTCTCTATGCCTCTGTGTCTCTGTGGTGAAAAACATTTTGAAAAATACGAGTCGAGTTTTACGCCGGCAGCGCTCGCCGGAACAGGCGCAGCCAGTTGCCGTGGAAGATCGCTTCCACGTCGGCGTCCGAATAGTTGCGTGCCGAGAGGATTTCGGCCAGCCGCTGGATGTCGGTGTAGCGGCGGAGGTCGCGGGGGGTTTGCTCGTTGCCAAAACCGCCGTCGAGGTCGCTGCCGATGCCGCAGTGGCGCGTCGAGCCGGCCAGTTGGCAAATGTGATCGATGTGATCGGCCACGGCGTCGAGCCCGACGACCTCGGGCAGCGTCTCGCCGCGCCGCCAACCCGGATAGAGCATCCACGCGTCGAGCGCCGCGCCAATGACCGCGTCGCGCTGGATCAATAGCCCGATCTGTTCGTCGGTGAGCTGTCGATCACTCGGCACCAGGGTGCGGCAGTTGTGATGGCTGGCCAACAATGGCCCGTCAAAAATCTCGACCGCCTGGGCAAAGCTGGTGTCGCAGAGATGCGTCACATCCAGCGCGATTCCCAACCGCCGCATTTCGGAGAGCAACTGCGGCGCTTCCGCCGAGAGGGGCCCTTCGACCGCCGTGCCGTAGGCGTAACGTCCGCGGCCATAGTGGGACAAGCCGATTGCTCTTAAACCCTGCCGGTGCCACTGCTCCAGATTGCGCGGCGCGACGATCGGATCGGCTCCTTCCATGCTGAGGATCAGCCCCAGCGGGGTCGTGTCAGGCGCCGCCACATATTGCTGCCAATGGGTATCCAACTCGGCGGCCGTGCCGATCAGCCGCACGTGGCCCTGTTCCTGCAGCGCGAGGTAATACGCAAGCTGCGCGTGGGCCGCCGCCGCGGCGATCGCTGGCGTGGCGTGTTCCAGATCAGTTCGGGAGTACGTGAGCTGCGGCTTCTGGTCGACGCCGCAACGGGCCAGCAGCGTGGCGACGCACACCGGCACGCCCGCGCGGCGCAGCTCCGGCAGGCTCAGCACGTTGCGCCCCCGCCCCGGCACGTCGGACATGTGCTGCTCGGCGCGGCGGATCTCTTCGACGCTTTGCGTCAGGTCGCGGTTGTAAGAAACCGCGCACCAGGCCAGATCGAGATGGGCGTCGAAGAGAAATGGCATGGGGAATGTTTAGCAGACTTGTAGGGTGGGTCGCAGACCCACCAAATGGTTTCGGGGCGGAATTACGTGGTGGGTCTGCGACCCACCCTACAACTCCCGTCAAAATACCTTTCCGCGGGCATCGATCTTTAACACCCGTGGCGATTGTCCCGGCTCCAGCCACGGGCAGATGTGATTCGGGATGATCGTCACTTGCTCCCCCAGCGTCGGCTCGCGCTGGCAGCCGCTGACGTCCACCTGGGCATGCTCTTCGCTGAGCTTGACGATCCGCGCGCCGGGATGCTCGACGATGTGGCCGTGCCCTGATTGCGGCGCGGGGCCGCACAGGTCGCTGGTGAGCGTCTTGCTGCCGGCGTCGAGCACCACCTGGCCGGGGACTGCCGTGCTGATCACCGTGGCGACGATGCGCGCGGCGCAATCGTCCAGCGTGGCGCAGCCGCCGCGGACGCAATTCATGTCGTTGAAGAAGTATGTGCCGGGCCGAATCTCGGTCAGGTCTTTCACGTGGTGCGACAGCAGGGCCGTGGGGGTCGAGCCGCCGGACACGATCGCCGCCCGCAGGCCGCTGCGCCGCCATTGATCGAGGGTTTCTGCAACTCGCGCACACACCAGCCGCAGCGCGTCGATCTTCGCTTCGTCGGGGCCGGAAACATGTCCGGGGAAAAACATAATTCCGTCGAGTCGCAGCCCATGCCGGCCGTCGATCGCCTGAGCCAAGGCGAGCGCCTGGGCCGGGCTTTGCACGCCAGTGCGGCCAAGGCCAACATCGAGATCGACCAGCACGCCCACCGTGCTGCCAGCGGCAACAGCCGCTTCCGCCAGCCGGTTCACTGCCAGCGGCGAATCGACCGCCACGCGCACGTTGGTGGTGCGGGCCAGATCGGCCATTGCCGCACAGCGTCGGGCGTCGACGGTCGGAAACGCCAACAGCAGGTCGCCCGTCACTTCGGCCATCACCTGGGCTTCGCCCACCTTGGCGACGGTCAGACCCGTGGCCCCCCCCTCCGTGAGCTGCAATCGGGCCAGCTCGCGGCACTTGTGCGTCTTGGTGTGGGGGCGCAGGTGCAGCGAGTGGGCCGCCACGTATTCGGCCATGGTCCGCAGGTTGGCGCGAACCCGTTGGGCGTCGATCACAAGGCACGGCGTAGGCAAATCGAGCATGTTCGGTTCACAGGAGGCGGTTCAAAGAGCATGCCGGTTCAAGCAATGCTGCCGGACAGTATAATGGCCAGCCTGCCGTTGCCAAACCGCCATTGCACACCGCCGCCGCGGTGGCGAGTCGCGCCTTTCGAGAAACCCGCAATGCCCAGCCTTGCCGACGGACCGAATCCTTATCAGTCGCCAGCGGCTGCGGGCCAGCGTGCTACCCACAAACGCTACATCGTCATGGCGCTGTTGGGCCTGCTGGCCTTTCTGACCTACTTCGATCGGGTCTCCATCGTTCGGGCCAAGACGGAGATCAAGGCGGAGTTCGGCCTGGAAGACTGGCAGATGGGGCTGGTGATGGGCTCGTTCTGGCTGGCCTACGCGTTGTTTGAATTGCCGGCAGGCTGGATGGGAGACCGGTTTGGCTCGCGCTCCACGCTGACGCGTATCGTGCTGGCGTGGTCGCTGTTCACGGCGCTTTCCGGGTCGGCGGTGGGTTTATTGTCGCTATTGAGCTGCCGGTTCCTGTTTGGCGTGGGGGAGGCGGGGGCGTTTCCGAACATGGCACGGGTGCAGTCGCGCTGGGTGCCGGTGGGGTCGCGTGCCCGCGCTAGTGGGATGCTGTGGCTGATGGCCCGCTGGGGGGGCGCGTTTGCGCCGCTGATCTTCGGCACGATGATGCAGGGGATCAAGTCGCCAAGGTTTCAGTCGATGATGGCGGGTGTGCCCGGCTTGTCGCACTTAACTCACATGGCAGCGTGGCGGCTGGGCTTCTGGATATCGGGACTGCTGGGACTGCTGTGGGTGGCGGCGTTCTGGCCCTGGTTTCGCGATCATCCGTCGGAAAAGAAATCGGTTAACGAGGCCGAGTTGGAGTTGATCACCGCCGGCGCGCCGCCGGAGGTGAAGGGGCATACGATGCCGCGCGGCATGTGGGGCGCGCTGCTAACCAGTCGCAGCTTGTGGGCGATGGGCATCTACTATCTGTGCGGCAGCTTTGGCTGGTCGTTCTTCGTCAGTTGGATGGATAAGTATTTCAACGACGTTCATAAAGTGACGTATAAAAACTCCGAGTGGAGCGTGGCGATGCCGTTATTCTTTGGCGGCATCACCTGCCTCGTCGGCGGCGCGTTGTGCCAGGCGCTGGTCCGCCGGACAGGCTGGATGCGATGGGGACGGGCGGTGTTCCCGCTCGGCGGTGCCCTGGTGGCAGCCGTCGCGATGTTGGCCATGCAATGGGCGAAGACGCCACAGCAGGCCACGGTGCTGTTTTGCGTGACGGCGATTGCCTACGACTTCGGCCAGGCGGCCAATTGGGCCACGATCATCGACATCGGCGGCAAATACTCCGGCACCGCAGCGGGGCTGATCAACATGATCGGCAACATCGCCAACGCCTTTCAGCCGCTGATTGCCACGTTCATTTTCAACTCCATCGGCTGGAACTGGCTGTTTCGGATTTACGCCCTGGCGTTTGTGATTGCCGCCTGCATGTGGCTGATTATTGATCCGCGAAGGACGTTTTACGCGGGGCGGGAGCAAACATTGCGGGCCAGTCGGGGGGACGTATAATGCCAGCACCTCAACAATCCACACCCGGGAGCGAGACCATGTCCGATGCAGTCAACGGCGGACCCGTGCGGTGGCGGGACCGGCTTCCCTGGTTGATTTTGGTGCGCGCGCTACGGCCGGCCCTGTCGGCGCGGCTGCTGCTGTGCGCGGCGGTCGGGCTGCTGTTGATGATCGGAGGGTGGCGCGTTTGTTGGTGGATGTTCCATAACTCGGCTGATCCGCTGATTACAGAGCTGCGCGGACCTATCGTTGCCGGCGAGCCGGCCAACGTGTGGCCCGCGTGGCCGTGGGAGCCCGCGTCGGCCGGCTTCGGCAGCGAGGGGCTCGCCTCGCGCTGGCCGGATCCGTCGCCGTCGCGCCCCATTGCGGCCGAAGTCTCAGGTGTGCTTCGTTCGTCTTTGGTGCGCGTGTGGCAACTGACATTGCCCTTTCAGTTCATGTTTCGCGACGGCGTGGGTTGGACCGGCCTGGCGTTTTCGCTGTTGTGCGGCGCGTGGTCGCTAGCGGTGTGGTCGTTTTTTGGTTCGATCATGACGCGGACCGTGGCGCTGCAATTGACGCGTGAGGAATCCGTGTCGTTGGGGCAGGTGGTTGGGTTCGCCACGCGAAATTGGTTGTCGTACTTTACGGCGCCGTTGTATCCCTTGTTGGGCGTGCTGCTGGCCACGCTGCCGCTGATGCTGCTGGGGTTGATTGCGCGAATGGGTGTGGGCGCGCTGCTGGTGGCGCTGATCTGGCCGCTGGCGTTGGTGGCGGGCTTGTTCATGGCAGTGCTGCTGTTGGGCTTGTTCTTCGGCTGGCCGCTGATGTGGGGAACGATCAGCGTGGAGGGGAACGACGCCTTCGACGCGCTGAGCCGGTCGTACGCCTACACGTTTCAGCGGCCGTTGAAATATTTGTTTTATGCCCTGGTGGCGATCCTGCTCGGCGCGTTGGGGAGCGTGCTGGTGGGGTTCTTTGCCGAAGCAGTGGTGTGGCTTCCCGCCTGGGCCGCCAGTTGGGGCTCGGGCACCAGCCGGATGACCGATCTGTCAACAACCCTCGGTCTCACCGGCGTTAGTTCCTACGCGGCCGGGGTGTTCGTGTTCTGGACGTCGCTCGTTCGGCTGATCGCCGCCGGGTTTGTGCTGAGCTACTTCTGGAGTGCAACGACTGCGATTTACCTGCTGCTGCGGCGCGACGTGGATGCGGCGGAAATGGATGAAATCCAGCTCGATCAAGACGAAACCTTCGGCATGCCCCCGCTGGTGAATGACGAGCAGGGCGTGCCCGCGGCTGGGGATGTGGCGGCGAGTTCCGCTGCCGGCGGGACAAATCTGCGCGACGAAGAGTGACGCGCGGTAGGGTGGGTCGCAGACCCACCACATCTTTTTGCGCAGGGGAAAGAGGTGGGTCTGCGACCCACCCTACGCGATTCGTCCAAGTAGCTCTTCGCACTGCGCGTGATACTGGCCACGGGACAGAACTTCATCGCAGCCCGCTTCACGGGCCGCGGCAAGTCGGTCGGAATGAACGTGCGGGCCGAAGGCGATGATTTGTTCCGGGGGCGTGGCGAGTGCCCGCAAGCGGGCCACCACGTCTTGCGGCACGAGTCCCGGCAGCGACAGATCGAGAATCACCAGCGGCACGACTTCGGCCAGACAGCGAGCCTCGAGTTGTTCAATATTGGCCACGCTCACCAACGGCACGCTTGCCCGCGCCGCCGCGCCGCTTGATTGTGAAGTGGTCATCAGGTCGCGGCTGAGCAGCACGGCGGTCATCGTTTGAGCTTTCGTCCGAGCGCGTGCCGCAACCCCACGGCGGAGCCGTGGGCTATTTATGGCCGACGGCTACACAGCCCCCTGCCCTCGCACCAGGTCGCTGACGCGCACCACCTGATCGACCGGCATCACAAAAATCTTGCCGTCGCCGATCGAGCCGTCGGGCCCCGTGCGGGCGACGCTGGCGATGGCATCGATCGTGCGATCGAGGTAGTCGTCGTTCACCACGATCTCCAACTCGACCTTGCGGAGGAACTTGGTCTTGTACTCGTGGCCGCGAAAGCTGGGAGTCTGGCCGCGCTGTTGGCCGTAGCCTTGCGCGTCGCAGACCGTCATCCGCTCCACCCCGCAGCGGACCAGGGCCTCGCGCACCGCGTCGAGCTTGGTCGGTTGGATCACCGCGATCACCAGTTTCATGGTCGAGTGCTCCGTTGCGGCTGAGGTGAACGAGTGCTTCGCGATTGACGTTGAAAGACGGCAAGGGCAGCAAGCTGCCCATGGCACCTACAGGCTTGCCACTCCAACGACGTTTAGTTTAACTCAACCCCCGACTCCCCCGCGACCGCTTTGCCCAGCAGCCAGTTTTCCAGCCCCAGATCGTCCAATTGGTGCCGAATGCTCTCGGCGTAAAACGGGCTGACGACCAGGACCAGGCCAATGCCCATATTGAACACGCGGTCCATCTCGGCACCATCGATTTCGCCCAGTCGCTGCAGCCAGGAGAAAATCGGCGGCACTTGCCAGGCGCTGCGATCGAGCTTCAATCGCACCCCCGCGGGCACGATCCGCGCCAAGTTCTCCACCAGCCCGCCGCCGGTGATGTGCGCGATGCCATGCACAACGCTTTTGACCGTGTAGTGCCGCATGATCGCGCGGACTGCCTTGGCATAGATGCGAGTGGGCGTGATCAGGGCCTGGCCGACGGTCTGGCCCAGCTGGGGGATCTCGTCGTCCACGGAGTGCCCTGCGATTTCAAAGACGACCTTTCGCGCCAGGCTGTAGCCGTTGGAGTGCAAACCGCTCGACGCGATGCCGATCACCACGTCGTCCACCGCGATTGCCCGGCCGTCGAGCAGCCGCTTGCGATCGACCACGCCGACGCAGAAGCCCGCCAGATCGTAGTCGCCGCGGCTATATAGATCGGGCATGATAGCCGTTTCGCCTCCCAGCAAGGCGCAGTCGGCCTCCAGGCAGCCGTTGCTCACGCCCCGGACGATTTGCTCCAGCCGCTCCGGGTCGTCGTGCGACATCGCCACGTAGTCGAGGAAAAACAGCGGCTCGGCTCCGCAGCACAGCGCGTCGTTCACGCTCATCGCCACCAGATCGATCCCCACCGTGTCGTGGGCACCGCACAGTTGGGCCACCTTGAGCTTTGTGCCCACGCCGTCCGTGCAGGAGACGAGCACCGGGTCTTCATAGCGGCGGGCGAACAGCGAGCTGGGAAAGTCGAGCTGAAACAGGCCGGCAAAACCGCCGTCGAGCCAGATCACCCGGGGCGAGTGCGTGCGCTTCATCAGCGCCGGCAAGCGGGCCATGCTCTCGGCATACACTTCCAGGTCGACGCCGGCGTCCTTGTAAGTCGCTTTGGCCATTCAAGTTGCTCGACCCGGCAGCGGTGGGAAACATGTGATTTTAGGGCCGCTGCGCAAAGGTTGTCAACGTGCTGCCGAGCGGGGACGAATCGGTGAAAATGGCACTGGGCTGCCAACATCGTTCGAGTTCGACGTGCTTGACAGCTTCGCCGCGGCGTCGACAGACTGGGGCGGAGATTGTTCCTGTCCAAATTGCCTTGCCGGTGAACCCATGTCGCAGAGCCGCAGATCACGTCCCCGCAGTCATCAAGCGTTTGCCCGTGCCTCGCGGCTGATGCCGGGCGGGGTGAACAGCCCCGCCAGGGCATTCGGTGCGGTCGGTGGCGAGCCGCCGTTTATCGAGCGGGGCGAGGGGGCGTATCTGTATGACATTGATGGGAATCCGTACATCGACTACATCGGCTCGTGGGGCCCGATGATCGTGGGGCATGCCCATCCGCAAGTGGTGGTGGCCATTGAAGCGGCCGCACGGCGCGGCACCAGCTTCGGCGCGCCGACCGAAGCGGAAAGCGAATTGGCCGAATTGATCATCGCCGCGGTGC
>JAIOQB010000357.1 GCA_021413585.1 Planctomycetia bacterium | reverse complement strand
CGATCGTTGGCTTTTTCATTCGGCACGTATCGGATGAGCAACTGCTCACGGGGATCCCGCTTCCCGCGCGCCAACCAACCGCCACGAAGCAAAGCCCGCCACGCCGGCCAGCAGCAGTCCCACGATCCCCGGCACGAGCAGTAGCCATGCCAACACGCCTGCCGCGACGACCAGGAGATACGGCCAGCGCTGGGCCGTGTCGATCAACCATTGACGGGGACGCGGTTTCCACAGCGTTGTCGTCAGGCCGACAGCCGCCAGGGCGCACATCCAGCGCCAGCCCAGGTCCGTGGTCGCGGCGGGTTGCGGCACCACCGCCAGCGTCTCCTGGCTGCCGAGGAATGAAAACCGCAGCGGCGTCTCGCGCGGTCCGATGCTCCACCGCCACAGGTCCGTGGCCAACGGCGCGCGGGGGGCGTCGGCGGTGGCCGCTTGCCAGACGTCGTCTGTGCCCAGGCGTCGAGCAATTTCCAACTGCTGCTGCTGGCTGTCCTTCACCAGGCGGGGGATGATTTCCGAACGGGGGCCAAGTGCAGGATTCTGCCGCAGTGTGTCGCGCCAGCATCCCTGGAGTTGCCGCATCCACGGCGCGTACCATGTGTCCAGCACCTGGTTTGATTCGTCCGACGCCACTGACCCCAGGATCGCTTTGATTTCCATCAGCCGCAGCTCTTGCTGCGCCACCGGCGTTACCAGCCGGGCAGCGTCTTGCGGCGCGAGGCGGTTGCCGGCCGGGCCGTACACGGTCCACAGCGTGCGTTCGACGTGCAAGGGACCACTTCGCCCGCTGAGTTGCGGAGCCAGTAATGTGTCAAACCCCTTCTTTCCTTTTGCAATGCGCCCCTCGAACACCACTTCAATCCGCTGCGGCAATTGGTCCGACGGCAAATTCAACTCCCACAGGTTGGCGCCGCGGGGGACGATCGACGCCGGCACTCCGCCGATTTCGGCCCGCACCAAAGCCATCTTTTCCGGCAGGGTCAATTGCATCCGGTTTAGCCCCGCGGGTTCCAGATCCCAACTCGCCAGCCCGCTGAATTGGCCGGTATCGTTCATGGCAATCCGCATATCCGCCAGCCGCGCCACGGGCGTTTTCTCCACCTTGGCCACCGACGCCAGCACCGCCTGAAAGCGATCGTGCAGGGCCCGATAGCTGACGACCGACTGGTCCGATATCGGCGGCGCATCGCGATCCTGCGGCAGGGCCTCGGGCTCCAGGCCGCGCAGCTCCCAGTCGGCTTTCTCCTGTTCCAACTGCTTGGGGAGCACCACGTAGCGTCGCAGCGGGGCCACGTCGAGCGGCGTGACGCTGGGGACGCTGACTCGCTCGCCAGGGTTGAATGTCAGCGGCGAACTGATGCTCAGCCGCAATTGATCCCGCACGGGTTCGCGCAGCCGAATAACCAACTGCCGCTGCCGGCTGCCGGGGATCTCGATCAATTCGCTCGGTTGCGGCGGCGAAATCTGAAACGGCCCGCGAAATTCCTCGGGCACTAGAAAGCAAATCATGTCGAGCGTGCCGGCGGTCATCTTCAATTGACAATCCACGCTAGCCCGCCATTGCCCTTCCTTTCGAGCGATGCTCGTGACCACCACCGCCGCCGCCCGCGGCGGCACGCGTTGCACGCGCAGCATCGCCCCGGCCTGGCCGTTGACCACATGATAGACTCCCTGCAAGCGTCCGAACGAGCGCGGCAGTGGATCGCCAACCTGCACCAGAACGGCGGTTGGATCGGTTGCTTCCTGGATTACGTCCCGGTCCCCCAACTGGACCGCCACGCCGGGGCGTCGATAGATCGCCACGTCAATGTTTTGCGAAGTGGCATCGTCCAGTTGAAACGCGGGGACCGGAACCGCTGCTGGCGGCAGCGTCCAGCGACCGCGCACCGACAGACGCTGCGAGCCCGATATCGGACCATTGAGAAAAATCGACACTCCGGCTTCGGATTGCGACCAGTGCGCCACGCGTTGCTCGTCGTCCTTCAGCACCGTCACCTCGCTGGCGACGAATGCGGGCGGGACGCGGAGGCGGTATTGCAGGAGCGGCCCGCCGGTGGTTTCTAAGTCGGCTTCGAGCCGTACGTCGGCACTCTCCGGGGCCAAGCTGACGGCGATCGCTTGATCCATGGAGGTGGTGGTCGGGCGAGGCTGCGTGGCCACGCTCCACGAGGCCGCGCCGTGCGGCAGGCGATACGCGACGTCCAACGGAGCGGCCCCCAATTCCCAGTGCGTTGCCAACTCCGCCGTGTCCACCGCGGCCAGCGCGGCCGGATCGATCACCTTAAAACGCAGCGACGGATCGACGCTTAGCGCCAGCCATCCGCTGTAGCCGCGCGAATCGGCCGGCATCAAGAGTGGCAGCCGCATTTGTCCCAGTCCGCTGGCATCGGTCCACAAGAACGAGAGACGCACGACAGACTCGTCCGTGGCGTTTCGCGCCGGATCAACCACGATGGTTTGCGGATCGCCGGGTATCACGCGGACCTGAACCAGCGCGGCCGCTTCGCGCGACAACGGCAGCAGTCGCAGTCGCGGATCGGCCAACAGCCGTAGATGGCGAGGCCGGCCTTCGATCCCCTTGAGCTTGATGTACGTTTCCAGAGTCACTTCGCCCGGCTGGACCTTGAGCCACAGCAGTTGATCGGTTTCTCCCACCGAGGGCTGCCCGGGGCTGGTGGCCTGCGGCCAACGGATCGACAGACGATCCGCGCCCCCCAGTTGTGCCACCAACGTGGGCTTCGCTCGTATCAGACGAACTTCGCCCAACGCGGTTGGCACCTCCAGCAACGGCGCGTCCGCGGGCAGGGACAACTCCAGCCGAGCGGTCGGCAAGGCGGGTGTCGCCAATTGCACCAGCGCGTTGGCGTCAGCTTCTTGTGCGATCGGGCGCAACGCCAATTCCAGGCGGCTGTGGCCTAGCTCCGGGACGTCGAACACCAGGGCCTGGCCTTGCTCGTCCCACACCGCTTCCACCGGCCGGCCGTCGAGCGTGGTTCCATCCGGCAGCAGACTGGCGAGCCCACGCCCCAGCGGAATCCGAACCTGCGTTTGCCGACTGCCGACGTCGAGATCGTAAATGGCTTTGAGTTCGGTCAATTGCAACCGGGTTTTTGCCACATTCCAATCCATGCGGCCGCGAAACACCACGCCCGTGGTGAGCCATCCGTGGCGTTCGGCCGCCGGGGCGCCGGCTCGTCCCCGCAGGCGTTCAAACAGCGGCAAGGGAACGTACCAGGTGTCGCCGACCGGTTTGCGATCCGCGGAGATCGGAACCAGCACGGTGTAAATGGTCTGCGCTTCGGCCGCCCCGTCGTTGCGATCGCCGGCGCCCACCGTCCCGCACGTTAGCAGCATGAATCCAACCAGCAGCCACAGCATCGTATTGCGCATGGCGGGATGCGTGGCCGTGGTCGGCATGGAGCTGCCGGACGGACTTGCGGACGGGACTACATCGGCATTATCCGATGCAGGCAGCCGAATCGACGGTTGAGAAACGGTGCTACCCCGCTCCCCCGCGGTTGGGCCATTGCGGCTCGTATCGCCCGACGACAACTTCGCGTTGCTCTCGGGCCAGTTGACATGCAACAGCGACAGCAGCCCGCCGCAAGCGGCCCCCCACAGCAGCACCGTCACCACAGGCGCAGCCCCCTCCGGCAACAGCAATGCAGCTACGGCCAGCGCCGCGATCAATCCGATCCACGCCCGCGCGCGTCGGGGATAGAGCCACCACAATCCCACCAGGGTCGCCAGAAAGAGCGACCATCCTGCCGCCGTCCACAGCGTGTTGCTGACCACGACGAACGACGCCGGCGAAGCGGCGGAGGGTTCAAATCGCGTCCCGATCCAACCCGCGGGGCGGCCATCGCTTTGGCCTTGCGCCACAGCCGGCACCCACGGCAGAGGTCGCACCGCTTCCCCCGCTACCCAGCGGGCCAAGGGAAGGAATGCCAGCGTCGAACTTATTGCCGAGTCGGCGGTGGAGCGCTCCGTCTCTTTCTGATCCAGTCCCTTCGGATCCGTTGACTTCTGATCCGCTAACTTCTGGTCGGTTCCTTTTTGGTCGATGGCGAGCAATTGCTGGGCCAGGGCGCCGCCGTCCCACGCCACCGCCCCGCCGTGCAGGGGCACGAGGTCGAACTGTCGGAACGACGCTTCGTCGGCCGCAGTCACCAGGATCGCGTCGCCACTGACGACCAACGCCAGGTCGCAGGCGAGCAGCCGCGCGGCGCCGCGTGCCACGGGGTCGGTCGTCGCCACGGCTGGCACCGGAGTTTCTGGTTGTACGCCCACTCGGGACAGGGCCTGCGTATCGATCAACACTCGCGCCACGCGCGTGTCGCCGGCCTGCGCGGCCCGCGCGAGCCATTCGCCGACGCGCAGCGTGCGCCCGACGATCAAATCCAGATGGCCCAGTCGCCGCAAAAAACCCTCGGCGTCGACGCGCGCTTCCTCGGCGCCCGGGTCGAGCCCTGTCGCCGAGAGCCAATCTTCTCCTTGCAACGGATCGAAGGGGCGCTGCAGCGCCGGTCTGGCCAGCGAGCCAAACAATCGATCGCTCCAGCGAAGTTCGGCCGGCGTGCGTGCTGCGGTGGCGGCGGTTAGCAGCCGATAATCGGGCGGGGTCCAGACCATCCCCCGCCAGGCGACGGTCGGCGCGTCGATTGTCGGCAGTGTCGAGCGAACGGTCCGCCACCACCCCCACGAGGACTCGCGCGTCGAGTAGTCCAGTCGGACCGTGCAAAACCGGCTCTTCGCCGGTAAATCCACGCGCACACCCGCCAAGTCGTCGTCGGTCCGCTGGCGGACGCGAGTGCCATCGACCGAAACATGCTGCAGCTTGGCGCCGGCGGGCAAGTTGAGATTTAAACTCCGACGCCCCCGATTTTCCACGCTGAGAATGACGGCCTGAACCACCTGGCCATCGAGGTCGTGTCGCGCCTGGTAATCCGCTTGCCACACAATGGCAGTTGCCGACGCCGGATCGGCGGTCCGCGCGATGACCAGCGCCGGCACTCCTTCGCCCACGGCGCGGGTCGGATCGTAGCGGAAGGCGGAGCGCAGCGTTGCGCCTCGATCGGCGGCAGGCAGGTTGGCGGGAATCGGTTTGAGCCGCCGATTGTCGATCGTCAACGGATAATTGGCGTTGCCGGAGACCGTCAGCACTCCGCGCTGTTGCGCGAATGAGCCCACGGAAACCAACGCCGCCGACACCAGTTCGGTGCCTGGGAGACTGCGTTCGGCAATCAGCGTAAAGGGGCGCGTGCGGGGGCGTTCGAGCGAAATCTCCCAAGTTTCGCCGCCGCTGAAGCCCGCTTCCTGCTGCTGGGCCTCGGTTTGCAGACGAACGCGCAGGCGTTGCGTTGGATCGTCGGCCAGCGACCAGTTGAGTGCTTCCGGCCGGACCTGCGAGACGTGAACCAGGAGG
Organism: Planctomycetia bacterium; assembly: GCA_021413585.1. Classification (GTDB taxonomy): domain Bacteria; phylum Planctomycetota; class Planctomycetia; order Pirellulales; family UBA7805; genus JAIOPX01. The sequence continues at coordinate 12,300 of JAIOQB010000357.1, read as the reverse complement.
CGATCGATTCCTCCCGCGTCGGGACTGCAGGAGATGCGGTACGATTCCTCGACGAGTCGATTTCCGCGCCGCAGCGCGATTTCGATATCCGCCGTGTGTCCGCCCGCTGGCCCTAAGAGCGCGGCCTCCAGGCGGTCGGCCCCAGCGTCGTCGGCATATATCAAGTCGCCGGCCGATTCGGAGAGCCGGGCTCGCGTGGGCCCGTCGAGCTTGTCGAGCGTTAGCCGGTTTAGATCGGCATCGCCGCCGACGCGGATCTGATGCGGTTCGCGCGCACGCAGTGCCATGATCCGCTGTTGCCATTGGGCGGTGTCAACGTCGAGCATGCGCAGCGTTGTCTGCGGAAAGGATTTCGCCAGTGGCGATTGCCCAAGGCGGCCCGTCACGATCAGCCGCAGCGGGCGCTTGGGGGTAATCGCCTGAGAAAGCGACAGCACCAGGTATCCTCGGCGATTGCGCTTCTGCACAAACCAGTCGTCAATGGCGCCGGGGGGCTCCGACTCGACGGCATCGATCTGCCACGAAGGCGCCAGCGGACAGGTCAGGCCGAATCGTTCCCCTTCCTCCACCGAACAATCGGCGACAAATCGTCCACGCACGTTGCGGGGAGTGAACTCCAGCGACGTGGCCGCGGCGACGCGCAACGGCGGTTCGGGCCGATTGACCAATACCTCTACCGTCGCGCCGGGAGTGAAGTACTGAATGGAAACCGAATCGCCGGCGGCCGAAGGGAGCGGCTCGAGTTGCGACTGCCGGCAGTCGGTCAGGCGCAGGTCGGCCAACATCAGCGGACGCGGAACGACTAGCGTGGCGGTGGTTTCCTGCCAAAACACGTCGACCGGATTCACACCGGGCAATTTTCTTCGCTCCCCCGGCAGCAGCGGTGCCACGGCCCGCAGTTCCACCACGCGCTGAGTAGCGGCTAGCGACTCGGGAAATTCCAGCGTGACGCGGGCCAGGGTGTGAACCGTGGCAGGTTGCTGCGACCAGGCCAGCTTGGCTTCACCCAACCGGGCATCGAGCAACCGCAGGGCCGGATCGACGTCCATCGTCAGCCGTTCGCGCGGCCGGCTGCCGACTTTCAAAAACAGGCGGGCCGTGATCTCCAGCCCTCGCGGTGAAAAATCATAGAGCACCGTTTGACGCAGCACGTCCGCACGATCAGCAGGCGCTGCGGCCGCTTCTGTGTCCAAACGTACCTCAGCGGGTAACCCAGTCGCAGGTAACACAGCCGTAGGTATCAAAGTAAGCCGAGTTACGCCGCGCCCCCCCAACTCGATGTGCCAGCGGCTTGAACTCTTGCCCGCCTCCACGTTATGGACCACGCCGAAATCCACGGTGGGTCGCAGCGCAGCCGGCAAATCCAGCAGCAAGTGAGAACCGGCCAACGCCGGCAGCGACAACTTGAATGCCAGTTCGCCTCCCGATTCGCGCCTCCCGCGCAGCGACCAATCGCACACGCATTGCCCGGGTTGCGTCACGACGAGCTGCAGCACGCCGTCCTGGTCGATTCCCATCTCGGCGGATCGCGTGCGAGTTCCCTCGATCCACCGCGGCTCGGCCAGGGCCAATTCACATGGCTTCAGCGGCACCAGCACCCGCCCTGTCGCGTCGTGACTCACTTGCAACTGCATCTGCCCGGTCAGCAGGCCGTCGTCGGAAAGCCGGGCGGTGTATTTTGCGTCGAGGATTCGTGCAGCCGCGGGTTGTGCGGCATCTCCCGCCTGGTCGGCACCGGCCTGAATCAACTGCTGAAATTCCTTGGCCGGCATCGGAACGTAACGAAACGGTCCCGTGGGCCACTGGTCGATGCGATCCGCCGGCACATGGATGCGGCGGTATAGCAGCGTTTGGTCGTTAGCGTCCGGCGCTACTATGCTGGAACCAGTACTTGGTGCTGCGACAGGGGCCGGAGCGGTTTGTGAATCGGCAGCTTTAGGGGGCGCGGCCTCACTCGGCAGCGGCAAAAATGCCGCGGCGATTAGCACCACTGCGGTCAGAAATAGTTTCCGGATGACAGGCCAATGCATGGCTTAGTTCACCACAATGCGTGGCGCCACTCCGGCCGAACCCACCTCGGCCGCACCCGCGCCACCGGGCGAGTTCGATCCCGAGGACGTGGGGGGGCCCCCCTGCACAAAGAACTCCGTCGCTGCGATACCGCGATGCGAGCCCGAAGGTGTATTCCCCGCCGCCACCGGCATGCTGCGTCGTTCCGCATACCGCCGCCGCAGTCCGCCGAAGAGCAACACCAACACCAACCCGAAAACTGAAACCTGCGCCAGCAGCACCGCCGGCTCTGGATACAACAAGCCCAGGCCACAGAGAGTAACCGCAGCGGCAAAGACCACGCCCGGGTGCCTCATCCAGCGGACGTGAATCCACAACAGCCCCAGGCAGAGCACGCAGCCGGCGGTCAGCAGCACCAGCGCGCTGCGTGGAACGATCGATAACAGGTACGCGTCGCCGGTGGTCGACACACTCAGCAGATACTGATTCGCCGCCGTCGGGACGACAGAGTCCGCCTCTGGAATGCCGATCCAATCCGCCAGCTCGCCGGACGACAGCAGCGGCTGCCGGCACCATTGAAATCGCTGCCATCGCCAGACGTATTCCGGCGTCGCTTTCTCCGGCGCGGAGAGCAGATAATCGGCCGGCGGAAGGATCAGTTGCCAATACAGCTTTTGCGCCCAGGTTCCTTCCGGAAAACGAGGGATGGTGGCCGGCCGCAGCCAGGACAATCCCTTCGCGGGCACAAGATATCGAATCAGGAGCCGATGCCGTTGCGTTTCGGTCCTGGGCCATGCCAATAACAATTGGCCGCCGGAATCGACCTTCGCGGGTTGCGCCTGACCATCGAGCCACACTTCAGCTGCCGCGGCTTGGGCTCCGCTGGGAAGCGCAATCGTAAATCGCTCGTCGCGGCAACTCACAACATATGCCGCCTGGTCGTGCCGGCCGTCGGCCGCATACCATGACTGCACCCAACCGCGGTGAATAATCACCGCGCCGAGCGTCGGACGCTCTAGCACGCCAATAATCAATCCCACACGCGCCGTCCACGTTTTGGCCGCATAGCGGCGGCCGTCTTCGTCGCGCACCGCCTGGCGTTGCTCGTCGTCGGGGGCCCAGTCTTTCTCAACCGGCTCAACGGTGACCCCTGGCGCGGGCTCAAGCAGCAACTGGTTGCTGCGCTGCCGAGCGTCGGCCGGCATGATTAGCGGGAGCATTACTTGCAGGCTGGTGGCGTTGGAGCGTTCGAGATCGACCTGATAGCGAATGCTGACCGGCACCCGGCCAATGCGGGGGCCACGCAGCGGCAACCGCCAGCGAACCATCCCCTCGACCGGTTGGCCACCGCCAGCGGCCGCTTTGTCGGAGCCGCCCGCTGCGAGTTTTGGTACTCCCGGCTCATGCTGCTCCACCGGAGTGACCGCCTCGCCGCCGACGGTAACTCGCACGCGCTCGGCACGGCTGAGTTCCTGGGGGACATCCAGCGACAGCCAGTCAACCGGCTCGTACGCGATGTCGAAATCCAACGCTTGCCGGACGTCGGCCGTATGCTCAGAGATTCGAACTCGGTTCAAGGCCCCCGCCACCACCTCGCGGCCATGGACTTGGAAATCGCCGACGAAGCGGACGTCGGGCTGATCGCTCCGATAGTACAGCGGCGTCTGCTCGCGCGGCGGCAACTCGATCGGCGGCGCCACGGGCAAAGGCAGCAAACCGATCATCGCTTCGCGCCGCGGCGTGATCTGCACATTGTCGGCCGGCAAGATGGCCACCGTGGCCGAGCCGGGATTGTCGACCAGCGGCTTGGGCAATCCGAATGTCAGCCCTCCCGCGGTGTTGGGAACCTTGCGGTGGGCTTTGAGCCAGATATCGAACTCGCCTTTGACGGCCGCCACCAGCGGAATTTTCAGCGGCTGTCCCGGCACCGCCACCACATGATTCAAGTCAACGCGTCCGGCCGGCCCCAAGCCCGCGTCGTCCAATTCCCACTCTCCCATGTCCACGGAGAGCGAGAACACCTTGGCGCCGTTGACGAGGTATTTGAACTTCGCGTCCAACTGCAAACGGGCAGCGCCGGCGGCTGCCTCCGCCGACACGTCAACGACGTATTCCGGTTCGACCGACACCCTGGTCGTCGGCGGCAGGATGCGGGCAGAGAGCAGATACGGTTGGCCAAAATACTCGAACGCCGCGGTGAGATCGTCGCTGGGGAGATTGGCGGGCACGGCGTCCACGCGCCGCACGTTGGTCGCCTCGGCCCACACCAGCCGCCAATCCCCCGCCACCTGGACGGCGATATTTCCCCAATGCCGCACGGCCCCCTCAACTTGAAAGCCGCCGAGTTCCACGGCCTTCGGCCCGCTGCCCAGGTCGTACGATTGCTCGCAGATCAGCCGCACGTCCACCGGCCCGCGGGTTTTTTTATTCAGCCGCACTTCGACCATCGGGGCCGCCGGTCTCCCGCTGGCGGCGGGACTGGAGCCGATTGACACGACTGACAAATTCGGCTGACCATCGCCGACCAACCGTGCCCCTTGAGGAAGGGAAACGCGAACGCGATCGAACTCGCTGCCCAAGCTGCGAATGGTTAGTTGGGCCTGCGTGCGCACCTGGCCGCGCTCGATGCGCACCAGGTGAGCGCCGGCCACTTCTAGTTGTTGCTCGCGTGACGAGACCTGCTGATCGGGTGCCCGCCACGTCAGTTGAAACTCGCCCGCCAGCCCGAGCACCGTCAATTCGTTGCCGGCTCCTTGAGGAGTAGGGGGGAGCAGCGTGCAGCCTTCGGACACCTCGGCATCCACCTTGGGCAGGGGCACCAGCAGCATGAGTTGCGAAGGAGCGACGCGCGGCACGTTCCACGAAAGCTGCTGACCGCCACCGATTGATTTAAGCGGCAGCAACATGCTGAGCGTGAGTTGGCGCGCTTCCTCGCCCGTGGCACGCAGCCAGGCGACGTAGCCATCGCCTGCTTCCTGATATTCAAGGAACACGCCCCCCTGCCCCGAAAACTGGGGAGGCTCTTCCATTACTGCACCGGCCATTTGCAGCGGGACGCGGACCCAATCTCCAGGGCGTTGACCATAGAGCTTGACGTTGATCTCGACTTTCAGCCGCGCATGATCGCCGACTACCGTGCCGCGCGCCACCAGCCGATGCAGGCTGTATTGCGGGGGACGCTCGCGCCCCGGTTGCTGGGCAATGAGGCGGCGGAAGTCTTCAAGAGTCCAGCCGGGCACAGGATGGAGCTTCCCCTGCTCGTCGGGTAAGTAAAACACCTCCGGTCCCACTTCGCGCACGCCGGCGGTGGCTGGACTTGGCTTCGATGGGACTGGAACAGCGGGAGCAGGAACTGCTGGAGCGGCCGCCGGAGTTGGGGGGGCGGCGCAAGCCATTTGCCCTGCAGGCCAAACACAGAGGCTCCAGGCAATTAGGCCAATTCCCAGAACGCCAATTCGTGCCACACCGTTTCGCACTTTAAGGCGGATGGGAGGCATCGGACGAGGCAAGATGCCACCTGATGAAAAGAGGGTTCAACGTCGATAGCGAGGTCGCCGGACGCCGTGATTCCGGTCGAAGAACGCTCCCTGCCCCCATCCAATACGCAAGACGCGGCAGCAGAGCCCGGCATATCCTCCATTGTAGTTGCCAAAACCAGGGTTTCCTACTTCCAACACTGGACGACGGATTCACCTCCGGGCAGAGCCCGGGGCTATTCTAGCGTCGGCGTTCAGTCACGCCGGCGGCCCAGCGCCTCAAAAAGTTCTAAGTGCAGTCCAGCATTGGCCGAAGCCACCGGATGAGGCCGATCGAGCCGGAACGGGCCCCCCTCGGGTCCGCTCACAATCCCCCCTGCCTCGCGGACAATCAGCACCCCGGCGGCCACGTCCCAGGCGCTCGTTTTGGTGTCCCAATAAGCGTCAAAACGGCCATCCGCCACATAGCAGAGGTTCAATGCGGAAGAACCCATTCGCCGCACCCCCTGGCAGCGGGCCAGCACATTAAGAAATTCCTCGACTGCCGGCTGTCCCCGCTGCGCATGAACCGGCATCCCCACCGCCACCATGGCGTCGGCCAGGGCCGTCGTGTTGCTGGTCTTGATGGGATGGCCGTTGAGTTGCGATCCGCCCCCTGCGGTAGCCGTGTAGCATTCGTCCGTCAGCGGATCGTAAATCACTCCCGCCACCAATTCGCCGCGTTGCGCGACCGCGATGGAAACGGCAAAATGCCCCAGGCCACGGACGTAATTCATCGTCCCGTCCAGAGGATCGACGTACCACACGAATTCGCAGTCGGGCGTTACCGCATTGCTGCTTTCCTCGCCGATAAACCCATGATCGGGGAAGTCGCGGGCGACAATCTGGCGGATCAGTTGCTCGGCCGCCAGATCGGCGTCGGTGACCAGATCGCCGGGCCCTTTTTTGCGAACGGAATATCGACCCAGAAATTCGAGCAGAACCTTGCCTGCCCCCCGGGCCGCTACCTCACAGGTGCTGATGAGTTCAGGCATTTTGCTCCTAAGCGTTTGCGAGAATGCGTGTTAGGGTGGATAGTTAGCGTGCTATTGAATCGTGCGGGTTGGGCAATTTGGCCATGGCCGGAATGGTTTTAATGGGCTACGCATCGCCATCCGGTAGTGAGTGCGTACGAAGCGGAAAAATTTTTTCGGAAAAATGCTGGACACGGGACGAGGAATTGTTATTATCGAGGAAGAGAGGACGAGTCGCCAGTCCCGGGAGCCTCCCTGTGACGGGCAACAATCACTGCCTTATTTTCCTATCATAAAACAGGAACTCCGGTAGCTCGGCCTCTTCTCTGTTCCGGCCCCGCCGTTTCGCCTAGTGCGGACGGCGGGGTTTTTTTATTCCCGCATCTAAAAAATTCTGCGATTCTTGATTGGTGGTCCTAATGCAATCGGCGGTTTGGGAATTGCAGACGTCGCAGGTTCAGTCGCCAAATCAAGCCATCGCCTCGCGATTTGTTTTGGGATCGTTGCGCGGCGAGTTGGATTTGTCCCGACCTGAGCATGGTCTGCGCAAGATCTATTTCAATCAACAATCGCTCGCGGGCGCCGAGTTGCTGGGCGTGATGCTGCACGCCGATGCGGCCGACATGGCGGAGCTTCCCCACGACTGCTACGTGCGCGAGCATGATCTGATCGCCAGCTATAACGAACGCGCGGGCCGCCCATTCTCGCCGCAAATCTATTGGCGCGGACTAACCGCGCAGTCCGATGAATCGGTTGGCTTGGAGTTGGTGGCGGCGGTGCATACCAGTCGGCTTGACGCTCATCCACAACTCACAACGGAAACCTGCGTACCCGGCAAGGAGATCTGGCAACTGGCCGAGCCCGAGGAATTTGTGTTGCTGGAGCGATCAGACGCCGCACCGTTGGACTGCGTGTTGGTGCGCGGCGTGAATCCAGCGCTGAGCTACGTGGAAATGGTCCATCCGCTCGATGCTCCGCACGCCACGCTTTCCATCGCCACCCAGGATGGCCTCGTTCACTTGCGGCGACGGCTGATTCATCGCTGGATGGAGAAGGGGGTGCTGGTGCGGGCACGCGTGCGGGGGTGGTTTGTAAACCGCATCCAAGATGTGGACATTGCCGCGCGACTCTATCGCGAATTCTCGGCCGCCGAATTGCCACTCACGGTGTAGAGGATTGGCACTCTAAAGCCGGGTTATTTTCCGGTCCCCGGTCTGTTATAAGGGCAGAGACGTTCGCCGCCCGCCCCCAAGGATTCTGCTCGATGTCTGAACCGACGTTACATGATCGCTCGACGTCCGCATCGTTATGCGCCCGGCTGTTCGATGCGCTCGACGCGATGTGGCTCGTCGATCCTCACTCGCACATCAATCCCCTGGCGCCGGCCAGCACCACGCTGGACGACATCCTGGGCTACAACTATTACACGGAATTGGCTCACGCCGCCGGCCTGCCGCGCGAAGCGATTGCCGATCCAGCGCTCAGCCCCAAGCAGCGCGTCGGCCTGCTCGTCGAGTCGCTGGGGCAGATCGACAACACGATTCAAGTCCATTGGCTGATCGAGCTGTCGCAACGGTTTTTCGGTTTTGCCGATACGCAATTGCGGCCCGACAATTGGGATGCGCTCTACGATCGCTCCGCGGCGCAGATGGCCAATCCCGGCTGGGCGGCGCATGTGCTGAAAACCAGCAAGCTGGAGGCGGTGTTCCTGACGAACGATTTCGACGACACGCTCACCGGCTTCGATACGAAGCTGTACATTCCCTGCCTGCGAACCGACGAGTTGGTGTTCCACCTGGGGCGAGGGCATGTGCGTGACCGGTTGGTCAACGCCACGGGAACCACGCTGGGGGACGCCGCTTCGCTTCGCGTCGCGTTGGGGCAGTTGTTCGAGCACTTCGTGCAGCACGGGGCCCGCGCGTGCGCGATCTCGCTGCCGCCGTCGTTCAGTCCCAGAAAGGTCAGCTTGGCCGCGGCCGACGAAGCACTGACCAAAGTGTTCCTGCAGGCGGGCAAGGCGCCGGCGGAGCAGCGCGACACACTGTCGTGCTACGTGTTCTGGACGTTGGCCGAATTGTGCGCCGAGTATCACCTGCCATTCGACCTGATGATCGGCGTGAATCGCGCAGTCTATCCCGGTGGCGTTCATCAAGGGCAGGACTTGTTCGACAGCCGGGTGTCGCTGATCCAGTATGCGGACCTGTTCAACTCATTTCCGCAAGTCATGTTTCCCGTGTCGGTGCTGGCGAGCGTGACGAACCAGGAACTGGCGAGCTATGCCTGGATATTTCCGAATGTTATTGCCCATGGACACTGGTGGTACTCGAATATCCCCAGCCTGATCGAGCATGACGCAGCGAACCGGCTGGAGGCGGTCCCGGCCAACAAACAGATCGGTTACTACAGCGACATGTACAAGCTGGAGTTCGCGCTGCCGAAGTTCGCCATGTACAAGCGAGTGCTGGCCCGAATTCTGGCCGAGCGATTTGTTATCGGGAGAGGCTGGAACGAAGAGCGGGCCGTGGCGTTGGGACATCAGGTGCTGCGCGGGAATGTCGACCGCGTGTTTGGCCTGACCTGATGGCCGGGCATAATCGGCTTACAGCATTAAATGCTGACGGCAAAAAATAAGGCCGCCGGAACCAATCGGTTCCGACGGCCCAATGATTGCCGCCCCCAACAAATACGCTTGAGTTATTTATCGACCGAGGGCCATCATCTGTAACGGTTCATCTGGACCGGCTCAATTGTACCGGTTCAACCGGGTGCCGCGACTACCGGAGGTGAGCACGACTTGCAGCAGTCGAGTTCCTTCACCGAGCAGTCAATCGCCTTTGCCAGCTTAATCCATTCGCAATTGCCCGTGCAAGTGGCCACTTTGACCAGATTGCAGCTCGCCGCGCGGACGCAGCAAACGGCTTGCTCGATCTCGGCCTGACAAGCGCAGGGGCTCAAATCCTTGAGCGCGCAGAGTGCCGTGGTCAGATTGCAGATCGCTTCGCACAGGCAGCGATCGGGACAGCGGCTGGCTTTGACCTTTTCCAGAAAGCAGGTGTTGGCTTTGAGAATGCACACCACCTTGGCCTTTAAGCAGCACAGATCCCAGGTGCAGCACGAACTGCTCGTCGTTTGAGCCACTGCGGTCGTTACGACCGGAGCCGGCGCCGCCGATTTAACCTGCACGCACCTCAGGTTGCTGCCGGCTTGGCTCACCGCAGCCGAAACCATCACCCCTACAACACCCAATGCCGCCAAAATCCCAAACCGCCGAAAGAAGTTGCCTTGCATAACTTCCTCCCCTTTCAAAAAGTAGAATAGACACACTGTGTAACACACACAGAATAGACGCGATTGTAGCGACGGGCCCCTCGGGGTCAATGAACAGGTAGAAATCCGAAGAAATCGATTATTTTGACAGGCTTTAAGTGGTCATTTTGAAGCCAGCAGCGACATAAGTCGTTGCTTATGAAACTGATGTGGCGGAGCAAAGACTCGCAGGAATCGAGTTGCCGTATTGGATCTTGTTGCTTCGATGGTTACAGGACGAGCCGCCACACCCAAAGGATTGCGACGATGCGACTTGTGACGATCCGAGATTTTAATGAAATTCCACGCGAACCTTGGTCCACCCGTTTGTGTCCACTTACCGTCCGCGTTTTTTGAGGCAAAAAGCCCTCGCAAGGGAAGAATCAGTTAGCCTCAAACCGGACTGGACGATATAGTTAGTGCAGTAACCAATGTCGGCCGCATTCGGCGAGTATTTTTTCGCTGAACTGCGACCGACGCCCGGTTGCCCTTTTTTTGTTTTGTACGTTTTCTCTCCCAATGTGCTTCTGCGTAAGGAGCGATGCCATGGCAGTGTTTAAGAACCACGTCCGCGTTACGACCTTTGGCTTGATTAAAAGCCAGCTCGTAGCCGTTACGGTTCGCCTGTCACATCTGATGCATCGACTGCCTTTGCGCATGTCCGAACGCTCGCAGAGCGTCGGCAGACCGTATCGGCCGCGTGATACCTGGCAAACCTTGCCAGGCGCCACACGCGTGCCCGCGTGTCTGGCCGCCGCCCTCGGGCAACTCGATACGAGTTGCCTGGGCCAGCGTCGGAGCCTGGCTCCGGTTCGCATCAGTTGAAACGCGGCTTTCGCAGTACCAGCGAAGCGTTTCAACACGAGTGACGCGAACCTAGCCACCGCACCGGGCCCCTTCCGGCGACAGGCCTAACCGCCTGCGCGACTTATGGTCGCGTTTGTCGCTCGAAGCAAGGCTCGATCACCTTGGCCTTTTTGCCGGCGCACGTTTTTCGCCGCCAAAAAACCTCGGTGCTTCCTGCGAACAATGCGGCGCGTGCCGCAAACATTGAGGAGAGACGACCGTGACCACCGAACTTGAATACTCAATCGAAACCTGCCCTCTGGCCGACGTCGTGCGCGCGGCGCAGCAAGGGGAACGCGAAGCTCAGGCGGAACTCGTCCGGCGCTACCAGCCGGCCGTCGAGGCCCTGGCGCGCCGCCACCTGCGCAACCAGAGCGATGCCCAGGAGCTGGCGCAAGACGCGTTCATCCAGGCGCTGCGGCGGTTGGATCAGGTGCGCGAGCCCGAGCGGTTCGGCGGCTGGCTGCGGAGCATCGTCGTGCGGATGGCGATCAACCGCGTTACGCGGCGCCGGCCGATGTCGGGCGGGGCGGAAATCCTGGAATCGGCTGCGGTCGAAACCGAGACTCCGCTCGATCACGCCCTGGCCGCCGAGCGGGCGGCGTGGGTGCGGAGCGGCCTGCGGAAGCTCCGCAAGCTGGATCGGCAAACGCTGGAGGCGTTCTACCTGCGCGGCCAATCGTTGGTGGAGATGAGCGACACGTTCGACTCGCCCGTCGGCACCATCAAGCGGCGGCTGCACGTGGCGCGGCGCCGGCTGGCCGAGCAACTCGGCGATCACGCTGTGGCGTGAGCGTTAAGACGTCAACACTGGCCCAAGAGCAAGCGGGGGAGGAAAATCGCCTCCCTCGCTTGTGGGCTTTGTGGCCCTCGCTGCTTCCCGCTGCTATCACACCACGCTAGCACGTCGAAACTCGCCTTGCCGCTTGCCGGAGCTGTGATGTACAGTTCCCCTCTCTTTGTGCCCTTCGTCTATGCGCCAGTCGTCCTGTCCCTTCCTCCGTTTGTGGTGAGATCAAATCATGGGTCGTTTCTTGATGGGTTTTGTCGTCGGCGGCGGGGCAGTGCTCGGTGCGCTGCGCTATCATGTGGTGCGTGCCAACGATGGCGTGCACTTCGTCCCGAAAATGGCTGCCACGCTCAGCGACACGTATGTTGACGTCCGCAGCTACACTTCGAAAGATTGGTCGGCCCATCCGGCGGTCGCGGCGGCATTGGTGCGCGACGGTCAGGGGAATCTGATTGCCAACGCCGACGTCAATTCGCTCTGGAATGGCGCCGAGGGGATGCTCAAGTCGCTGAAGTAAGCGAGCTACTGAGAAATCCTGCACCGTTCGCAGCAAAAAACCCGGCGGAGAGGCCGGGTGTCGGAGCGAGCAATTCGCCGCAACACCAGCCCAACCGCCGGGTCTCGGAGGGGGATACTTCCTTCACACCGCGGCACGGTTTCCGCGGCTTATTTTTCGCTGCGAATCACGACGAAGCGCCGCATTCCTTCTCGCACCACCTGCAATCGCACGCCACGGGACAATTCCTTATCCCCTGTGGCGGCTTGAAAATCGTTGAGCGAACCGATCGACTTGCCTCCTACCGATACGATCACGTCGTGCTCCCGCAGTCCGGCCCGATAGGCCAGACCCGCCGGCTCC
>JAIOQB010000356.1 GCA_021413585.1 Planctomycetia bacterium | reverse complement strand
CGTGCGGGCCTTCGCCGACATCAAAGACAACTGCGACTCGGGCCAGTTCCAGGAAACAGTTATTTAAACCTCGTTGCTCTGTCGCCCCGGGGCAACCTGGTTGCAGCGGCAGTGGGAAGGCGAATTCTTCTGTGGACATTGAAGCCCATCCAGGGGGGTGACCCTGTCGCGCCAGGGCTTACGGTCGTGGACGTCAAGACACTGCTGGGACACCGGGACTCCGCGAAAGCATCCATGTCAATCAATGCCATTTGCTTCACACCCGACGAAAAGCGGATGTTGTCCGCAGCGGATGACGGTACGGTGCGAGTTTGGGACACATCCTCCGGAGCCGAGCTGGGCGTCCTAGGCAACCATGAGGGGAGTGTGAATGATTTGGCGCTGCTCTCAGACGGCAAGACGCTTGTCTCCTTGGATCAAAGCGACCGAATCAGACTGTGGAACGTGGACTCGCCGCTGACAGTTGGAATTGGGCAATCTTCCCGCGCGGATTGGAAACGTAATGCCATGGCCTCCCAAGGAATGCGAATCGCAGCGACGCGAGGTTCGGATATTGTGGTCTGCCGCATTGCCAACAGGAGACTTCAGGCTGAGCATGCCCTGCGGCACGCAGGTTCCAACCCGAACTCTCGCGTCGCTTCCGTGTGCTTGTCGCCGGATGGCCAGACGCTGGCTGCGGGGGGCGATTTCGGCGAATTGGAGTTCTGGAATGTCCAATATGGAACAAAGATCAGCTCGTTGACCGCACATCCCGGCGAGTCTGTGGGCCACCTGGCCTTTTTAGGTCGAGGTGAGGTTCTGGCGACGGTCGGCGGGGCCGGCGTCGTTGGAAACGCCTATTTATGGGACGTCCGGACGGTCGCGCGACTGGCGGCGATCCCCGGCCACCGAGGCCCAATTCAGGGCATTGCCCCCAGCGCCGATGGGCGCCGCTTCGCCACACTGGGCGGCGAGGACAAGTCGATCATCGTCTGGGACTACGACCAGGCCCGTGAATAGCGGTCCCCGTGGACGTGTTGGCGATAACCGCATCCAGTAGATGTGCGCCTCCACGGATACTTTGTGCGACATTCTTGAGGGGGTTGTGGAGGGACTTGTCCCCGGACCTGTTCAAGCGTCATCGACTTCGGGATCACGGCCGCACCTCATATAGAATCAGACCATTGTTCCCTACCAACGCCACCTGGTCACCGCACCTGCTGACCCCGATGTTCAATCGATTTGGCGACTCTAATCGCCGCCAGCTATTGTTATTGGGCCAATAGCTCACTAGTTTGCCCGTTTCCACGTCGTAATAGCCGTCTTCCGTGAACGCCAGGTCGGCTGTAGCCGCATGGACTCGCTTGGGAAAAGTCCTTATCTGACGAGTGATGTCGCGCGCATCTACTTCAAGCTTCCCGAAAAAACAATATTTGCCGTCGGCGCTTAAAGCGAGAGTATTGTTTTCGATGTGCTCGCCGTCGCGGGAGAGACTCTCACTCGGGACCAGGGCCTGGGCTGTAACGCGCAGCGCCATTAGCCGTGGCGGTCTAATTGCGGAATTGGCGAATAGGACGCGTCCGGAAAATGGGTCATAGATACTATTGCCCGCGAAATTGCAGCGAGCGCTTGCCAACTCTTGAGTCGCTGCGCCATGGCGGGGCCAGTCACTCAGCACGACAAAGTTCGACGGGTTCTTATCCTGAAAGAGATACCGTGTACCATCCACGGGATTCACACGCGAGATCCTGGGCGTCGACACTGCTTCCCATCGTTCCGCCAGGACGTCAAAGCGATGGATGTAGTACTTATTGACGTGCGCACCGGCGTTAAGCGGATCCCAACCATAGTCAGGGACGTAGACGACTCTGCCGTCAGGCGAAACGTCCATCGAGCTGAAGTTTCCGCTTGCGCTGCGAACGCTAAGCACGGCACTGGTTTCTGTGTCGACCAGGCGGATTGTTTTGCGTCCCCGTACCAGAACTCGCCGCTGGGCCGGTAGCGGCAATAGCTGGTCCATTTCATCGGTGGTAATTCGCAAGTGGCGAATCTCGTGAAGAGTTTTTCCGCGAATTACCTTCTCCGACGAGAACAATGGCAATCCATTATTGCGGTCGCGGGACACCGAAAGGCCCCCCAACCTCGCGAGATTGCCCCGTAGTTGACCGATAACCGATACCCCATCGCGGATAATGATCTCGTAAAAACCCTCAATGGCCCCGCCGCTTCGCTTTTGCACGTCTGGCGCCGACAGGCGGTAAATTCCATCAACGGGTCGTGACAGTTGATGCACCTTCTTGCGATCATTCACTCCCAATTCCACCGAAACCTGCAGATCGTTGATTTTAAGCGAGTCGGCCTGGCTGACCGTGAATTGCAATTCGAGTGGCTCTTCGCTCGAAGGGACTTTTATCGAGACGACGTCGATTCTCGGCTCCTTTAAAAATGCATTCAACGTGCCGACAGAAATAGCCTTGGTGATTTGCCGTCTCCTTGGTTCCCAGTCAGGTTCGCTGCCGTTCGTTCCCTTGGCCACTCCGATTACCTGTCCACGAGCATTGACAAGCGGCCCGCCGGAATGACCCGAATTCAATTTGGTGTCGAACTCAATGAGATTCGGCTGGACGGTCCTTGCCAACACCGCCGTAATCCGCGATCTCACCGCGCTAAATACCGTACCATCACTGCCGAACAGATAGCCCAAAGCGAAGACAAGGTCCCCCTCGGTAACTGTCTCTGCACGGGCCAGGGGAAGCTCAGCAAGATTCTCGGGGTGCTCGACAGCGAGCAATACCAATTGCGCTGTGGCGGAACTGCGGACAACGCGAGCCTTTAATGCTCGTCGGCCGGATTCCGCAGGCTCGAGTAGTAACGTGACTGGATCGACCTCGTTATCCAATAGGCCGGCGTTACAAACAAACCAACCCCGCGCGTCAACGCAGAATGCAGTGCCAATGCTTCGTTGTTGTTTTCCGATGATGGTGGCCGTTGCTTTTTTGCAAAGTTGCATTGTCGCCGGCGCAAGGGCGTCATCGGAGTACGCCGGACCGCAGAACAGCAACAGAGCGAATAGTAATATAAAAAGGCGCGCTGTCATGAGAAATTGCTCCCCGCAGTGTTCAGTGGATTCTGCACTGGCAGTTGTCTGTCGATTTTGGCCGTTGCTGGCAGTGTATTGCTCAAGGTTTCTGCTGAGCATCGAGAAGGAGGCTTCTTACTGATAGATTATCGAGTCGGTGAACTCGAACCGAAAGGGGCGTGAACAAGTGACACGACGTGCAGACGTGAACTTGAAGGGGCGTCGGTAGGCCCTGTTGGCCTTGTTGGGCCGAATCCAGCCATTGCATCCCGTCTTTTACCACGAATCGCCGGGCTATGGCGGCCAGCGTCAAAGATTCCCCAGCGTCAAGGATTCCAAGGAGAATCAGTTCCTCCGCTCGATCGAAACTGGGCGTGGAGGAAAAAGGGGATTCTCACAAGGTGGAATGGCCTCGAATTCCATGCCCTCGGCCAGGAAAACGGTGAATTGCCGTATTTTGACTCTACCGAACTCCTCCCGCCGCTACATCAATGGGGTAGATGCAGCGGCCGGCCCGGTGGGGGCGGGCTTCGCCGAACCAGACCATTACGCACGGGAGGATTTGCAATGGGTGTTTTCAAGCGATTGGGCACGATCGTCGCCGCCAACGTGAACGACGCAGTGGATCGGTGCGAAAATCCGCAAAAGATGCTTCAGCAGGCGGTCCGCGAAATGGAACAGGAAATCTCCGAAGGGACCGCCCTGGCTGCCAACGCCGTGGCCACCGAAAAGCTGCTGACCCGCAGGGTCGGCGAGCAGGAGCGTGAAATTGCCACCTGGCAGCAGCGGGCCGAAACGGCCGTACGCGTTGGAGACGACAAGCTCGCCCGCAAGGCCCTGGCCCGTAAGCATGACTGCGAAAGTCTGACCGCGACGCTGAAAGATGATCTCTCGGCCGCGCAGGCTGCGAGCCAGACCCTCCGCCGTCAGGTCGAGGGAATGAAATCGCAGTACGAAGACGCGAAACGCCAGTTGGCGATCCTGGTCGTTCGCAAAAGGGCGGCCGACGCGCGTTCGCAATGCCGGCAGGTTGGCGCGGCCGACTGCACGCTCGACAACAGCGCCTTCGACAACTTCGAGCGGATGAAGGAGAAAGTTGAACTGGCGGAGGCCCATGCCGACGCACTGATCGAGCTGGGGCACGCCGACTTCGCCGCCTACGCCGCGAGCGAGCGCACAAGCGAGGAAGTCGCCGTGGAGGCCGAGTTGGCCGCCCTGAAGGCCGCCTTGCTCCAGTAGACATGCACCAGTAATTGTGTCCAATAACGCAGGGGAGTATACTCTCCTGATACTTTCCTCACGCCAAATTTCCAGGCGGCACTCGCCGAAAAAAGAGGGGCAAGCGTGATGTGTAGGTGCGCCATTCCACAACTTAAATTGTGTTCCGCTTTGTTGCTGCTGGTTGGTGGCGCTGGCGGTCTGGCGGTGGATGCAACCGCTGCCGAGCCCCCCACGGCGGCGCGGCTGTGGAAAGATGCCAGCGGCAGTTTTGAGTTTCAGGGAGAGTTGGTGCGCGTACTCTCCGATACGGTGATTCTCAAGCGACCGGCAGATGGGCGAGAAATTGCCGTGCCCCTGGTCCGGCTTAGCCAACAAGACCGCGAATTCCTTCGCGGGCGATCTGCGCCTCAGGGCACAGCCAACGAAACGGCGGCTGCCAAGTCGCTCGTCGCTGTCACCTTTGAGTTCGCAAGGAATCGCATCGTCGTTAGCGGCCTGGTGCTGCACAAAGATGACGCCTGGGCCACGATTCTCGTCGGCGCACAACTTCGCCCCGAAGAGGCAGGGCGGCGCACGGTTCAAATCTATCGCAATCCAGACGATCCGACCGCGCCCGTCGAGGGAACTTTGTTCGCGCCAGCCCTCGACGGCCAGGCGTGCCTGGTGGCGGCACCGGCCGCGGGAATGCCGCCGGCAGTTGAACTGCTCAAAGCGGAACCTCTCGTCACTGAAAGCGCGCATGTTCTGGGACGAAAATATGGGTTGGGGGACTCTCCTCCGCGCAGCGAAGCGGTGGCGGTGCCGGGTATCGTCACACGCGTCGGCACCGGTGGAAATCGCGCCGTGCTCGAACTTCAAGTCGCGGAATCCTCACCCACGGGAGGCGGCTTAATCGTGCGCGGCGATGGGAAGCCCATTGGTTATTCGCTGCGGGGCGATCCGCAGAGATTCGCAACACGGTCGGCCGTGATTGGTGCGCCACAGCGGTCCGAGCGTTCGCACGTCGTGCGAGGAATTCCAGCCAGCGAATTGGGCGTGCTTCTCGATCCGCAACTGATTCGGGGAGCCGCCCGGGTGGTCGATGGCGACCAGCGCAAGGTTACGTACGAATTTACGGTATACGTGAGCGATCCCGGCCATCAGTCGTTGAAGTCGCCGCAACTGGCAATTCATTTCCTGCCGCATGGCGATTACGATGCCGTAATGCAGCGGTTCCCGGAACCTTTCAAACCGCTTCCGCCCGACGCGGTAGTGCCATTGAAGCCGCATGAGCCGGCATTGGGACCAGCCCTGCAGTTCAAAGGTCAATTGACGGTGGCGACTCCCGATTCCCCGACCCGCCAGAGGTTTGAGACCCGCTTGCAGTGGTCAGGTTCGGACGACGGCGTGATTGTCCTGCCGCCGATCCTGGTGCATGCCACAGACGCCCCGGAAATAGTCCAGTCCCCCGCTAACGTGACAAAGAAATCCCCGAGCAGTGTCAATTTGTCCGGGGCCGAAATGGTACTGACCTCGAATTCGACTCGCTTCCGAAATTTTGAAACGGAGCAGCCGGAGCCGCATGACTTTCAGGACCTGCTTGTCAAGCAGTCCAAGGTCGCAGGAACCGACGGCATTTACATTGGGCAGATGCGATTGTCGGTGTCGATGGGGACTGATCAGCCCACTCAGGTGGCTTATTCCCGTGATGGAAAGTGGCTTTATAGCCTGTGCCAATTTGACTACATGCGAGAACGCATCGTACCCTGATATGCAGTCCGCGAAATGACTTGAAACGGAGTGAACAGGGTCGATCTGGCCAATTTTGAAATGGCAGAAACGGTAGAGCTTCATTTATGTTCAATACAAAGCGTCGAGTCGCCCAGACGGTAATCATTGGTTCCCCAATTTGGGGTTTCGTTTCGCTGGTGCTGTTTATCGCACCCGCAAGTGCCAGAACTTGGACAAACGCGTCTGGGAGTTCTCATACCGAGGCCGACTTCGTCGAGACTAAAGATGGTCTGGTGAAGTTGAAAAAGCTGGACGGCACGGTCATCGCTGTTCCGCTCGGCAAGCTAAGTCGCCAAGACCAGGAGTTTGTGAAATCTCAAGGTGATGGGTCGCCACCCCTGGAAAAGGTCGCACGCCCGGACAACCAGCCACCTCGGGACAAGGAGGCCGAAAAGGGCCCCAGCGAAGCCCGAGAAAATAGCGGCGATCAAACGAAGAAGGGAGCCACAGGACCGCCCGTGGAGCGGCGTGCTGTCTATCTGGCTGACCCGACGGCATGGGGTTTTTGGGATGGCCAAACCATTAGGCAAACCTTGCTGGGTCGTGAAATCGTCCGGCAAGCCGTGCTCCTGGCCGCCCGCGATCTCAACTTGGTCACGCGCGACGCGGTGCTGGCGCAGCACGCCCCCAAAGGAAAAGGAACCATTTCACTCGAGGTGATCACGGTTCCCGGCTCGCCGTCCTCAATCGAGATTCTGGTTGGGGAGCGTTACAAGCGGGAACTGCTCAAGTCTTTCCCCGTGGAAACGCCCAGGCCATTCGACTATGTGAGGCTCACGGAAAAAATGGAACTTGCTTCGCAGAACGAGTTCCGTACGTTTTTTCTGTCACAAGGCTGCAAACCGCGCGATCGGCGCCCTGAATCAAACGCTCCGGTGCCGCCCGACATCGCCAAGCTGCTGACCCAGATGCACTTCATGTCCCAGTTTTTTGCGGTCCGACGACTGCATGAACTCCTGGAAAGTGAAGGAGACTCGCCGCACCTCCTCTTCGCCTTGGTGCAAGGCTACACCAATCTGGGAAAACTCACGGAATATTATTGGCAACCGGCTCACGACGTCTTCAAAGCGCGAGCCTTGCTCTATGCACAGCGTTTGGTTCGACAGCGGAAGGAAGACGCGTTTTCGTTGCTCGCGCGGGCCTACGCACTGGGTGTGACAGGCTTGCATGCCGCCGCATTGGAGGACTTGCAGCGCGCGGCGGTGAAGGCCCCGAAGGAGGTGCCCGATTGGGTTCAGCCAGTGACGAACCTTTGCCAATCCTCGTCGATGCCGCAGGACATGCACGATGCGCCACGGACAGAGTTCGCCTATTTGATGCTGTGGGAGGAGCTTGGAAACACGGGGACGTTCAAGCTAGTCATCGACTGGGGCTTAAAGGCCCTGAAGGTCATGCCTGCCAATTACTACGTGCAGTCCGCCGTAACCAATTGTGCGGGAGTGCGTCTCGGTCACGTGATGACCGTGGCGGGGCTTTCGTCCGCCACGGCAGATTTTTACGAGCGAATGAAGGACGTTCCACACGTCCCCGCCTCCGTGGCCCGGCTGGTTCAAGATTATCGCCCCGAGCAGCGAGTGGCCGCTACGACCGACTTCAAGCAGCGTCGTGAATTGATCGAGGGATTGTCCCAGTCGAACGACGACTTGAACGGTGACGTCGCCGAGATGTCATGGCCGACGCTGGGGCTGCTCATGCGAGAATTGGGCTTCATTCAAGCCTTGCAGCGCGCGAAGTTTCTGCGCGATGCCTTGGGCGTGCCGGCAGACGATTTTTTAGAGCAGAGCAAGCCGTTGTACGAGGGGCACCGGTTTCAGGATTATATCCTCTGGCACTCCAATGACCCGCTGAAGCAGAACAAAGCGGCGAAAAGTCTATCTGGCGTAGGTGCCCGTGATATGCTGGTTGCAGGGCAATTGTTGGCCTCGGCGATCCGCACGGTGGATCCTTACCGCGCCGACATCGTTACGCGTCAGTTCACGACCAATCGCGATCTGGTGCCCAACACGCTGATCGGATTGACCGTCGTGTATGACCAGCCCCAACAGCGCGCCATGCGGCGCGTCCTGGTGGACGAACTGGTGCAATCCAGTCCGCGCAATCCCTGGGCGCGCAAACAACTGATCGACGACGATTGGAACGAAGCCAGACTCCACGCTGATCAATGGGAGCGAGAGGACTTGGCGCATCCGCACGTGCTGATGGCCATGAGCCGACAGTATTGCATCGCGGATCGGCTGCCAGACGCCGAACGATGCTTGCAACGGATTCCCCAGTCCATGCGCGACCAGGATATGTACACCTTATTGGCCTTCATTTACGACAAGCAAGGAGACGAGGACAAATGGCTTGGCGCCATGAAGGCCATGTTATCCCTGCCGGACTATGGACTGCAGCATTCAAACGTCAATGACACGATTGCACAGCGTTACATGGCGCGGCGGCAATGGAAGAAAGCGCTGCCCTACGCGATGGCGTCGGCGAGTTCGTACTGGTCGCGAGGCCTTACAACATTAGCCAACTGCTATGAGGCGTTGCAGGAATGGGACAAGGCCGATGAGTTGCAACAAGCTAACGCAGAGCGCTACGAAAACAGCAGAGCCAATTGGTGGATGTTTTGCGTGCGCACCGGCAAAGGCAACAAGAAACAGGCGACGGAACTCATGGAGGCTTATATGCGGGACAATCAATCGTCGCCGCAAAACGAGTTTCCTGTCTACTATCAGATCACCGGCAAACTCAATTTGTTTTTGGCAAATTTCAAAGACGCCAATGTGTTGCCCTTCAATGCTATTTGGCACGCTCTGGTCGCACAACAGGCAGGGGATGTCGCGACGCGCCGCAGAGTTTTGACGCAAACCGCGCTGATCCAGGGAGGTGCCGAGCAAAACATGAAACTGCTTCCGCTGGCGAACGCCCTGCAAGATGGCTGGGAAAACAATCGCCCCGCTCGACTTGCCGACTTCGATGCGCTGAGGCCGCCCGCCGACGCCGACGACTTCCGGCAGACGCAAACCTGGCACGACTATTTCGTGGGCAAGTATCTGATGTTGCGAGGAAATCGCGACGACGCCGTCAAATCCTGGTTGCGCTGCATGGAGAGTCCGCTGATTGAGGACACTTTGCGCACGCTCGCCGGTGCCGAGTTGCTACAGTTGGGCATCGGCCCGGAAAAATATGCAAAAGAATTGCAATCGCCTATTGCCGATCGGACGGCGCGGAAACCTTAGCCCGACTCGAAGCCTTGGCCTGGATCAAGCCGAAAGACCACAACATCAGGGTTTGCCGGTCGGAATCCGAATAAAAGCCAATCACAGGCCGCCCATCGCCGCCGAGGATTTGCTCCTGGCCGTGGATGCGCGTCCCGATCCAAGGGCTTTGGTAGGAGTCCTTGGGGTCCAGGTGATTGTCGTCTACGATTCGCATGAACGTGATACGAAACCCGCGAACCACGATGTCGCTCATCACGACAAGCGCACCGACCGCGTACCCCTCTTTGGCCTCAATGATCACGGGGTCCGCGGGGAAAAATCCGGAACTGCCCGTGGGATGTTCGCCCGGTTTTCCACCTCGATAAATCGGCTCCAGGGAAGTCAGGTATTCACCCTGGCCGGGTCCCCAAGTCGTGGCGCCGAAACCCACCAGGAATGTGGGCAACTCGCCGATTTGAAGCAGGTGAACCGCCAGAGGGCCCGTGTTGCCGGCGCGCGCCGTGCGCGTGACATTGTCGGGTAACTTGTCGACCCCTAACTGCATCAGGGCATTGGCGGCGTTTTGCCGCGCCATTGGGCTGCCCGTGGAAAGCACTTTGCTCAACTCTCCGATGATCCAGAACCGGTCGTCTTCCTCCTTGCCGATTTCGACGATGCCCAACAGCGAAAGCTGATTGACGTCTGCCTGGGTATCGGCCAATGCGGGCAGCAGGACTTCGTCAAGGATTTCAACTCGATCGCCGCGCAGCGCCGCGGTGTACATCGCCTGATGAACGTAGCGATGTTGTTCATAGGGAACCCGGGGGGCAACTTTCAGCATCTCTCGAGCCACCTCTGTGGCAAATCCGCGCGTGGCCAACGTGGAAAGTGCTTCCCTGGCGTTTTCGCATGCGAAGGGGTTGTCAGCCAACGTGAGCAAATTGGTCAACAGCGGTATCGCCTCGACATGACTCGTATTGGCCATCAGCACCAATTTTTCAATCGCGGCACGCTGCACGTCCTGGCTGGGAGATTTCACGTCGTTGCTGATTAATTGAAGTTCAGCTGGGGTCATTGGGCCCAGGGTTTTACGCCGCTTCGGCGGGGTCAGCCATCGTGTTATCCCGTCGGCGCCTTTGAGAGTCGTCCAATTGTTTTCACGCAAATGCTGGGCCAGCGCATCGACTTTACCAGCCGGCCCTTGTTCAATCACCTTGACCATCGCCAAACCAAAATCGCGACGGCTTTTGGACGAACCGGTTGTCAGCGCAAACGACGACAAAGACAGCGCATTGCCTCGCTTTTGCCCCGTCCCGGAGATTATGGCGTCGGCAATTTTCCGCCGGCATTCATCCGGATTGTAGGTAACCAACAGCCCAAGCAGCCCAGCGTTTGCCCTCGTTCGGTTCTGCCAATTTCCCTCCCCGTCGAGAAACGCGTCGATCACCACGGGCAGAAAGCCTTTACTGCCCAATTCGCCCGCAACCTCAGTAAACACCGGGACGTTCATGTCAGGCTGACTAGACAACCATCGCATGGCCTCAAAGACTCGGGACTCGTTTTCGGTGCGGCTGGAGTTGTCAATCAGCATGGCCAGCGCCTTTTTTCGAACTTCCAGGTCAGCGCTGGCTAGGTCTCGGCGTACTGTATCGGGAACTAGATTTTGTTGCCGGGGTTTGGCCGCCGCCGCGACTGGCGCCGTCGAGCTTTTTGGCGAAGACTGAGACTGTTTGGCAGGCGCAATCGCTGGTTGCTGGGCCGGAGGCGCGTTACCGGGATTCCCTTCCTTCTTCGCGCATCCGCTAAACACGAGCATTGCCAGAACGATTGCGACTAAGAAATTCTTCATGGCCGCACTCAGGATGAAAAAATCAGCGATAGTTGAAGCGAACTGCCCATAGGCTAGTCCCCATCCACCTTTCGGGTGGATTCTATCACGTTTTGGCGACTCGTGCGAAGCCAGAGGTAGACCTGAGTTCCACGCTATCAAGTTTGCAAATCATCCTCCGTGCGGTCCACCCGAACGCCCGAGCACATATGTATATTTTGAAAACAGTTGTTGGGCGTGGGGTGCCATAGGCCGCTTGAGCATGACTTCCAAGCCTCTCGGCGCCTATCAGTGTTATGGCCGCAGGCCGAAATTATTCTGGAGGCCCGCCGTTTGCATCTCGATTTCTCATCAACTCAACCGTTTGTTGACACACGGCAGAAAACCACCCATTTGCGGCGACCTGAACGACCGTTTCGGGGAGGAGCCCCAACTGAGGCAACGCCAGTCCCAACAACCCGTCCAGAGGTAAGTTGTTGCGGAGTTCCGGCAAACGAACGGTTTCTGCCATCGGCTGAGAAGCACCGGCACACCATCAAACCATCAAGTGGATCACTAGTTTGGCCCTCTCGTCTACACCTGGGGCCACCAGCAACTGTTGGTCACAATGCGGCCGTGCTTTTGCGCTGAGGCCGGGCGGCGACCGGCGATATTCGCGAGGGCCGTCCACCGGCGATAACTCTTTAACGGGAAGTATTTTACGCTCGCTCCTACGCCAATCGGCGAAATTCTTCAGATTTTCAATGTCCAAAATGGACGGCCCGGCGTCGAGATGGTGCATTGAGAAGTTGTAAAGTCAGATAGTTTCAACTCTGTTCGCCAAGTGTACGCTAATGAAAGCCATCTCCCCCATGCCCGATCAAGCCGACTTTCTCCGGTTGTTCATGGCCCATCAAGGGGAGATCCGCGCGTTCGTTCGGGCGCTGCTAGCCGACCCGAATGACGTGGACGACGTCTGCCAGGAAATCGCCACCATTCTGTGGAAGAAATTCGACCAATACGATCCGTCGCGCCGCTTTGGCGCTTGGGCACGGGGTGTGGCGGTCCATGAGATCGATCATTTCCGCCGCCAGGCCCACCGCCGCCCGATTCCGTTCTCACTGGAAACCATCGAAGCCATCCGCGGCGAGTTCGACCGCCGCGAACCGCAGCCCACCTCGCGGCTGCTGGAATATATCGAGCAGTGCCTGCGCCGCCTGACGGACCGGGCACGGCAGATGTTCTCGCTCCGCTACGAGCGTGGCAGCAGCGTGGCAGAGATCGCCCGCGAAGTGCAATCGGCGGAGCCAGCGGTGTACAAAGCCCTGGGCCGCTATCGCGACCAGGTGCGGCGGTGCGCCCAGCAGAGCCTCGCCCGCGAGCGGGAGGCGCAGAAATGAATCTGCCGGAAGAAACCCGCGCGCTGATCGACGCCTTCCTCGGTGGCTGTGCCACGCCGGAGCAACAGGCAAAACTCGACCGCATGCTGGCAGCCGACCCCGAAGTCCGCGCAGCGTACTGCAACGCCGTGGAAGCCGACGCGCTGCTGGCCGCCTGGGCGGCAAATCGGAAGGAAGCTGAGGCCGCCCAAGCCGTGCTCCAGGATGTCGAGCGTGACTCCACCCCGGCCCGCACCGCCAGCGACGGAGTTCCCTCCCCACTTCGCATTCATCAGTCGCCGTTCCGCTTTCGCCCCACGCTCACGCTGGCCGCCGCCGCTGCCGTCCTCATGGCCGTGGGCGTGCTGGCCTATAGGTTCTCGACGCGGCAAGGCGGAGAGGGACCGGCCACTCTGATCCGCACGACGGATGCACAATGGACTCGCTCGCCGGCCCGCGCTGGCGACGCGCTGGCACCCGGACAGCGCCTGGCACTTACGCACGGCACGGCCGAGATCGCCTTCAGCGGTCAGGCCAAGGTATTGCTCACCGCGCCGGCAGAGTTGGAGATCGTCGATGCCGGTGCCTGCCGGCTCGCTTCCGGCAAGCTGACGGCGCATGTGCCGCAGCCAGCGCGCGGTTTTAAGGTCCACACGCCCGATGGCACGGTGACCGACCTGGGAACCGATTTTGGCGTGTTGGTGAGTTTGGCGGGCGCGGCCGCGAACATCGCCCAGCAGTCGCCCTCCACCGCTAACACCGAAGTCCACGTTTTTCGGGGCGAGGTCGAGGTTGCCAGCCTGGCTGGCGCTGCGACTGCAAAGATTCCCGCTCCCCAACCGCACAAGCTCACCGCCGGCCAGGCCGCCACCCTCACGGCCCGGGAATTCAAGCCTCTCCCCGCCGCAGATCCATTCCGCTTTGCGATCGATCAGCTTACGGGCCAACCGCGGCAGGTGCTGTTGGCGGAGGATTTTGAGAGTCTGGGTGCCGGGGCTGACGGTCCGCATCTGGGCGAGTGGAAGACGGCCTACAACTCGGGCCAAGGGCGCAAGGTCATCGTCATCGATCCTGCTGATCCAGCGAGGGCCGACACGATGGTCGATCCCCTGCCGCCGGTCGGCCACAGCGCCGTCGAGTTTCGATGCTCCCAGCGGATCGTCAAGAGTCTATATCCGCTCTTGAGCCGGAACCTCGAAGCGAAGTTTCCCGCGCGCTGCAAATTGCTCGTGGAGTGCGACATCTTACCGCGGACGCGGGGTGTCGAACCGGCGATTGCTCTGAATGCTGATAAACCGCTCCGCCTGGCGCCGGGCATTGCGCTGTCGCGCGAAGCCGACCCGGCTGCACCGCAGATCGAGTGGCGGAAAGACCAGTGGTACCGTCTCCGCGTCGTTTGGGACATGGAAGGTGGGGCGCCGCAGGGGGCGACGGTAGAGCGATTGGTGTGGTACGGCACCGAAGGCTGGGTGCGAGACGTATCCGTTCGATTGCCCTCGCCCAAGCACCTCGCCGGTCCGCTGACGCACGTGTGCTTCGGCTTTCCCGCGCCGATCGCGGGCCAGGCCGGTGGTACGTACTGGTTGGACAACGTACAGATCGAAGTGCTCACAGAGAAGTGATTGCGAACATGGAGTTTCGATGTGATCTGAATAGCCCACCTTAAAGACCCACCACAAAAATGTCCTCCCCTTCCTCGTTGCCGTGTGGCAGCGGGGGAATCATCTGCTGTTGCATTTGTCGCTTGTTTCCGTTCCCCCTCAATTCTAGAAAGGCTTGCGTAATGATCCGATTCCTGCCGGTGCTCGCGCTCGTTCTCTTGGTCTCCCCTGTTTCGACCGCTCGCGCTGTCTTGCTCTACAGTGAAAGCGTCAGCGGCGATGCGGGAGTTGATCCCGGTTATGCCGAACTGGGCTCGCTCCCGGCGGGCACGCATCAAGTGATTGGTGGCAACCCGAATTTCGACACCGACGATTATCACTTTTCAATCGGCGTTGGCTTGCAGCTCGATTCGATCCTCGTTGACAGTTACACGGCCTTGGGTGCCGCCGGCATCCAATCACCTGTGTTGGGCAACACTGTCTTGACGTCGGCCTCCGTCGGACAGGATCTGCTCACTCTGTCGAGTATCACTGCGCCACTTGGGTCCGGCGGCTATGTGTTGCGGGCGACGACAGGCACCGGCGGGCCAACCACCTATCAGTTTGGTTTCCATGTGAGTGCGGCGTTTGATCCGTCAACCGTTGTCTACAACGAAGGTGTCAGCGGCGATGCGGGCGTGAATGCCAGTTCGGTGAATTTAGGCTCGCTCGCGGCAGGCCACAATCGCGTGCTCGGCGGCAACCCGGATTTCGACGGCGACGACTTTACCCTCACGATTGCCCCGGGCTTCCAGCTCGACTCGATTCAGGTCGAGAATTACACGGCCTTGGGTTCCGCCGCCATCCAAACGCCTTCCTTGGGAAACACAACTTTGTCGTCGGCCTCCGTGGGACAGGATTTCCTCAATCTCGCGAGCATCCCTCAGCCGATTGGGCCAGGAACCTATATGTTCAGGGCAACGACCGGCACGGGGGGACCGACCACCTACCAATTCGACTTTCAGGTGAGCGCGGTTTCCGAGGCGAGTGCCGTCCCCGAACCCTCGACCTTCATCCTGGCCGGTCTGGGTCTCATGGGCCTGGGATTCGTCGCCCTGCGGAAGAAGTATCGCTGAGCCTGATGCTCATCAACCGTGCACTTTTTAATCGCACAAGCCCCGCCCGGCTCTGGTCTGGCGGGGCTTTTTGCTTTATGCCGCCACTGTTTGGCGCCAGGCCGTGTCGTCAGCTCCACCGTTTTCTGACATCCCCCAACAAACGATCGTTTCGCCGCTCTGAACGGCCGTTTCGGGAGAGGCCCCCTCCTGGGGCACCATGAATCCCAACAAGTCGTCGGCACCTACGTTGTTGCCATGCGTCAGCAAACGAACGGTTATTGGCAAAGACGCGTACCAGACCGCGGCGCTGAGATTCTGAAAAAATGTTCGAAATCTCTAACTTCTATTGTGTCAGTATGTTAACAGCCACAGTTCACACTTACGACCGATTTCCCCCCCTCGGCGTATGGCGCTTTTTTTCGTTTCGCGCCCAAGTTGGTAGAACTTAGCTGTTCCGTTTCCGCCGCGCAGCGTTGTACTGAAGCATCAAAGAGAAACGCTCGTGACCGCATCATCCCACTCATCGGCCGGTAAAGACCGGCGCACCACCGACTTTCTGCAGTTGCTCGGCAAGCATGAGCAGGGGTTGCAGGCGTTTATTGCCTCCTTGGTGCCACAGTGGGCTGATGCGGATGAGATCGTTCAGCAGACCAGGATTCTGCTCTGGCAGGAGTTTGACCGTTACGACGACACGAAGGATTTCGGTGCCTGGGCGCGAACGATCGCCTACTATCAGGTGCTAACTTTCCGCAAGCAATCGTCGCAGCGGGCCGAACTGAGCGATCCAAACTTTCTGGAGTCCGTGGCCCAGGAATTTGAACTCTCCGACGACCACCTGAGTAGTCGCTACTCGGCCCTGGAGATTTGTCTCCAAAAGCTTGCCGCCGCTCATCGCAGGCTTCTTCTGCGCTACTACGCCGGCCGTGAAACCATGCAGCAAGTCGCGGCAGCGACGGGCCGCACTTCGGATGCGGTGAAGCACTCCATCATCCGCAGCCGGCTCGCCGTATCACGGTGCGTTGACGATTCGCTCCGCAAGGATGCAAAAGAATGAGCGATGCAGAAGCTATTCACAATGTTCTTAAGCAAGAATTGTACGCGTTGGCGGACGCCTGCCGGCAAGGCGACGCGTCGAGTGCCGATGCCGCGCGACTGCACGAACTGGTGTGCAACAATCCCACCGCCCGCCGCTGGTATGTCGAGTTCGTCTACGATTCGATCAGTCTGCGCCGCCGTGGTTTCACCGGCGAAGCCGCGGCTGATTCGCCGCTGCCCAGCGCCGACATCGATCCGGTGCTGCTGGCCGCCATTCAAGGGTGGCCACAGAAAGACTCGGCCACACCAAGTCCCTCGAACATCAGCCACCCGCCACGGCCAGTCGTTACAGCACCGAGAGGCACACCGTTGCCGGGGAACCGCCCGCTTACCAACCTGCTGCATTCCACGCTCGCCATCGTCGCCCATCCCTACACGCTCTGTTCGCTGGCCGGACTCGTTGTCGTGGGCATGCTGGTAATCGTGTTTTGGCCAGCGACGAATCACGGTCCCGGCCTGGTGGCGACTGCCCCGAACGGCCCGGCCGCCACACTGGCCCGCGCGACGGACGCGAAATGGCACGATGGTATCGCTCCCACGGGCGACGCTTTAGCCCCGGGCCAGCAGCTCAAGCTCGAAAGCGGCTCAGCCGAGATCACGTTCAACTACCAGGCTCAGGTAATCCTCGAAGGACCAGCCGAGTTCACCATCGTTGACGCCGGCGCCTGCCGGCTTTCGGACGGCCGTCTCACCGCCCACGTCCCCAAGCCAGCACGCGGGTTCAAGGTCCACACGCCCGATGGCACGGTGACGGACCTGGGCACAGAATTCGGCGTGATTGTGAAAGTGCCGTCAGCCGTCAGCTATCAGCCTTCAGCCAAGCTGATAGCTGACAGCCGGCAGCCGACAGCCGCTTCAACAGAAGTCCACGTCTTCCGCGGCCAGGTCGCCCTGACCGACGCCGACCAACT
This sequence comes from Planctomycetia bacterium, assembly GCA_021413585.1. Classification (GTDB taxonomy): domain Bacteria; phylum Planctomycetota; class Planctomycetia; order Pirellulales; family UBA7805; genus JAIOPX01. Next base: position 36,389 of record JAIOQB010000356.1, on the reverse strand, counting down.
GTCCCAAGCTCCAACCGATCCGCAATCGCAAATCCCCAAACGCAAATCGCAAATCCTCTCCGCCGGCCAAGCCGCCGTGGTCACCGCCAACGAAGTCAAGCCGCTGCCGGCCGCCGATCCGTTCCGGTTCGCGCTGGACAAGCTCAACGGTCAGCCACGCACCGTGCTGCTAGCCGAAGATTTTGAGGCCCTCGACCGGGGACCAATCGATGCATCCAAAGCCCACTGGGTCGTACGGGGAGCGATACGTAAGCATCAAGGGGTTGGCGTGTTCGACCCAGTTGAAAGGCTGGCCGCTTTGGGGGGACCGGTGCTCGATACGTCTGGTGGGAAACTGCCAGTTGGTAACCGTGCGGTCTCGCTGGCCTTCACCGGCCTGCCCCCCAACGCGCCACCGCTCATTGGACACGAGATCGACGGCCGGGAGCTTGCCCATCGCTGCGAGGTGCTCATCGAGTTCGACATCATGCCCGAGAGCAAGGGGCTGATGTCTTCGCTGGCGATTGCGTCGGCGGTGGGGCCGGGCGCGGAGATCGCGCTGTGGAAGGACGCCGACCCGGCCCTGCCGCGGGTGGAGTGGACCCCACTTCAATGGTATCGCGTGCGGCTGCTATTGGACGTGGCCGACGGCAAACTCCGCGACATTCGTGCACAGCGGTCGCAATGGCGTGGCAAGGAAGGCTGGGTGCGCGACCTGACGTTCAAGCCCCCCGTGCCGAAGGTCGATTGGACCACGCCGCCGCGCTACATCGTGTTTGGCTTTCCCGTGGTAGGCTCCGGCGGCGGAGGCATCCAGTGGCTGGACAATATCCGCATCGAGGTGATTTCAAATTGATGATTGCTGATTAAAGAAGGACGCAACCGAAACAGCCCGACACCCATCTCCCGAAATCCACAATCCATAATTTCCTGTCCCCCAGGAGAACGCTTATCACACACGCCGGCTCCTCAATCCGAAACTCGCAATTCGAACTTTCACCGTTTTCCGTCCCCCGGGGATGTTCCCGGTCGGCAGCAGAAACAAACTTCTAACACCCATGGGTATGCCAATGTTATCGCTCAAGAATTTTGTACGATCGACCGTCACGCGTTCGCTGTTTGCCGTCGCTGCCGCAGTTGTCGCCCTGTCTGCACTACAGGCCCAAGCGGCGTTACTCGTCTACGAAGGATTCAGCTATCCCGTTGGTGGCCTAGCAGGGCAGAATGGCGGCAGCGGCTGGTCCAATGCCTGGAGTGATCAGACCTTAGATTTTCCAGGGTCTCTTGGCCAGGTTGTATCGCCGGGATTAACGTATTTGAACCTGGCAGTGACCGGCAATCATGCGGAAGTGGCCCCTGACGTCGGTATCTCCCAGCGGACGCTGCGGAATCTCAGCACGAATTTTGGGACCGACGGCACATCGGTCTATTTCAGCTTCCTGTATCAGCCTCATTCCACTAGCCCGGGCCCCTACAACGGTTATGAACTCTACAACAGCCCGACGCAAGACGACGGAGCCAGGACCATCCAAATCGGCATTAACGGTGTTGCTGTCGCCCCCTCCTTGTTCGTCAATGGAGCGCTGGTCGGCTTGCCTCTGGTCGCACAAGGCACAAATGTTCATTTCTTTGTCGGCAAGATTGTCTATGGCGCCGGCGACGTTGACACATTGATCTTGTACGCAGATCCCACGAGTCTGGCGACTGAAGGCGGCCCCGACACCACTACGACCGCCGGCGCATTCTCAAATCTCGCTTTCGAATTGGTTTCGATGACATCGTTCCAGGATCCCGGAGTCAACTTTGATGAGCTTCGCTTCGGCGACACGTGGGCCGACGTCGTGCCGCTGGAAGGTGGCGGCGCCGTTCCCGAGCCGAGCACGTTCGTTCTGGCCGCGCTGGGCCTGGCCGGGCTGGGGTTGGTCGGCTGGAAGCAGCGCCGCTCGCGCGGCTGACTGACTGGAAGTAGGTCTCGCCTGCCGGGCGTGACCTCCCTGCGATGTGGGGCGTAACGTGAACATCAGGTACCGCCCGGCAGGCGGAACCTACGATGATGGATGTGCAGGAGGCACATCCGCCATCCCGATCCGCTGATTGAAACTCCATTGCGACCGATTGTCTGGCGGTGCGCGCGTGCGGCAAGAATGTGGAATGTGGATGAAACGGGCCCGGAACGATTGCCGATTGCACCGAACGAGGATCATGTCAATGGAATGCCCTGCCAATCTACAATCTGAAATCCGCAATCTGAAATCCCGTCGCGGCTTCTCGCTCGTCGAGCTGCTGGTCGTGATCGCGGTGATCGTGATCCTGGTGGCCCTGCTGCTGCCGGCGATCGGCGCATCGCGCTCACGGGCGCGGCAGTCACAGTGCGCGAGCAACCAGCGGCAGGTGTGGCTGGCCTGGACGCGGGCCAACAGCCGCAGCCCGTCGCAGCCGGTGCGCGGCAGCGCGTGGATGCAGCGCATCAGTCCGTATCTGCCCGGCGGCGCCAGCGTCATCTTCTGTCCTGATGATGTTAGCCCGTCGCAATCATCGAGCTACGCCTTCAATGCCAATGCCTGGCAGTTCAGCTCCGCGCCCGACGCGGGGCGGATTGTGCTGCTGGACTACAAGTTGACCGAAGCCAAAGTCATCGGCCAAACGCTGGCGCAATTGAATGACCTGACGACCGGCTGGCCCGGCGGCCAGGCGGCGCGGCACTTTCAGCGCGAAAACGTCACGCTCGGCGACGGCCACAGCGCCACCTTTGAGCCGCGGGCCATCGATCCCCGCTATTGCGTCTACTACGTGCAGTACTGGCGGCCCGAGAAAGACCAGAACATCAACCTGGCCGGCTGTCTTGCCTTAGGATCAACCCCGCCCGAGTTAGGTTCCACGAGCACCACTACCAGTGGCGGCAGCACCACGGGCGGCAGCACGACCGGGCCGCCGCCGCCATGCCCGGGTCTATCGACAACGATCAGCGTGAACGTTACGGCCGCAGTCAGCGGTGTGAACGAAGGGGCCGCGGGACAGATCACACCCGTGACGCTCACTGTCACGCTCAGCCAGGTGGCCAGCCAGACAGTCACCGTGCAGGTCGTCACGGTCGACGAGACGGCCACCGCCGGCTTGGATTACACGGCGCTGAATCAAACCGTCACGTTCACCGCCGGCCAGATCAGCAAAACCGTGACGGTCAACGTGCTGGGGGACGACGTCAGCGAGCCGGACGAGACATTTCGCGTCGAACCGCGCAACCCGACGTTCGGCGGCACGGCCTGCCAACAGCTTACCGCGGGCAACTACGCGCGGGTGACGATTTACAACGACGATCCCACTCCCCCAACCAGCAGCGGTCCCGATCCTTGCCTGTCGAACGGCGCGCCGCAACAGGTGGCCGACGCCACCAATTGGCTTGTGCGCCACCAGTTCGCCGACGGGAGCTGGTCGTTTCAGTCTTCAACCCATCCCGACTGCCACGGCCAATGCGGCCCGGACGCCGCGGGGACTTTTGTCCATTCGCCGGCGGCCACGGGTTTTGCGCTGCTGCCGTTGTTGGGGAGCGGCAACTCGCCGGTCAAGGGGCCCTACAAGGACGCCGTTTGCCGAGGGGTCAATTATCTACTGGCGATGCAATGGCCCAACGGCAGCTTTGAAGCGGATGCAAACGCTCCGCCCAGCTACGCGCATCTGATCAATCATTTGGCCCTGGCCGAGGCGTATGAAAACACCAAACAAGCCGTCGACAGTCATTGCACCGACACGGACCCCGGTGGCTGCCAGGTGGATCTCGCTCAACTAAAAGCTGCCGTTCAACGGGCCATCAGCTTCACCCTGGCAGGCAGGTACCCCGACTATGGCTGGCGATACAACACGCTGGCGGACGTGTCGCACGAGGCCTGGGGAGTTGCGGCCCTGCGGGTTTCGGCCCGCGCGGGCCTAAGCGTCCCTCAGTCTGCGTTCGATGAGGCCAGGATCTATCTGGCCTCCTCCTGTTCCACATTGCCCATCACCGACAGCAGCGTCACCATCGGCTCGCGTTACTGCTACGGAACCTATCCGGTGTGGGGGTTTAACTATAACGACAGCTCGACTGCCCAGGGTCTGCTGGCTCAGTATTACACGGGAGTTCCCGCCAGTCATGCGGCGATCCAACAATTCGTCGCCTCGCGAACTCAACCCTTTGTGGAATCCGGCTATCAGCAGTGTGCGCTTTATTGCAACATGCAGACGACGCATCTGAAGTATTTCGCAGGCGGGGCGCAGTGGACCCAATGGAATCAGGCGATTCAATTGCAACTTTTCGCGAACCAGAGCCACGCGGGGCACTCCAATGGCAGCATTTCGATGCCTACGAATCCGGTTGAGCAGTGGTACGGCGGCCGGCTGTGCGAAACGGTCGAAGCGATGCTCTGCCTGCAAGCTTATTTCACCGGCCTGCGGTTGGCACATTAAGGAGATTTCAGATGGCATCCACTCAAGTCCCTCGCTGGCCCTGCGGGCTGGTGATCGTCGTATGCTTTTTGCCCTGGCTCGCCGGTTGCGGCCGGGGGGCCCGCGGTTCGACGACCCTTGCTGGGAGCCATGAAGAGTCCAGTGTCGCACTGGAAACGAGTCTGCGTGGCTACGACGATCGTGTGCAGCGGTTCGGCGGGCACGCCTCCTTGACGCTCGACCTGGCGAAATCTTCCATCACGGATGCAGACTTGGCGAATGTGCCGCTGCCCGAGCAGCTCCGCTCCGTCGATCTGTCGTATACCAAGATCACGGACGCTGGCCTCGCGCCGCTTAAAAAGGCGACGCACTTGCGGAGCCTGTTGCTGGTCGATGTCCAGATTACCGATGCGAGTTTGGAAACGATTCGCGCGCTGCCCGAACTTGAAGTGGTGGATCTCAAACACACCCAAGTTTCCAACGCCGCCCAGTTGGCCTTGATGAAGGAGCTTCGCCAACGGACCTATGACCGGCAGCTGCGCCAGAAGTGATGCTTGATGCAGGATGTGAAAACGATCGGTGAGAGGAAAACAGGAGTCACTGCTTGGAAAATCCGAGATTAGTGAGCTTCGTGCCGGCCATGCCGGGGGGGGGGAACATTGGCTGGGCCGTCGCGGGCATTGACGAGAAGTCCGAGGCGGCCCTATTGCCTGCTCCATTAGTAAGTAATCTTGGCACGCTCCCCAGCAACGCTACCGTTTTATGACTTTTCTCAGAAATGGACCGTTTGTTCAACGATTGCCGCATTATGGACTTGCGGTGGGACTCACTGGGCTGACCAGGAATCCAGGATTCACAGAGCAGCTCGGCCTGCTCCAGCACCGTCTTGGTGGCTTGCTCCTGCTTGTTTACCTAATAGCCGTAGATCACCCGATACCGACACAGGTTTGGGAGTGAATCTTCGAGGGGGAACGTGAGGGCGCGTATGCACATGGAGACCGTCGCAAAAAAAGTGGGCGGCTACCGCAAAGGGTAGCCGCACTTCGTTGCGTTGCGTTGTGAAGCATAGCGTCGCGCTGCGTAGTGGTGCAGAGCGTTACGCCGCGTTGCTCCGCTGAGCGGGGCGATGCGGTGCGAGGCAAAGCCTCGACTTCACAGCAGGTGGAGAGTATGTGCTGACAAATCGACATTGTCAGGCAGCCGGTCCGCACACCGAAGGCGAAGTGGCGATAGCACGCCCCCTAATGCGAATTGACAGGGTTGGTCGTCTCAACCCAATGCTCGATAAAACATCTACTATGCCTCCTCACCAATTTGGCCTCGGTGCAATCATCTACCTAGGCCATCGACCAAATGGGTGCAAGCACAGCAATTGACGCAAAGTACAAGGATCTGGGCCGCGTCGAACATTCCATATTCCCAAGCGGCCTACCTTTCGTGGCTCAATATCCCCACCGCTCATGTCGCACGGGTAACCGGTTCAGGGCTCGGCCTGTTGGTCTTGCTCGTCAAGAGCGGGATGGACGCCGCCATCGCCAGCCCAATGGCACTTACTTTACGTTTGAATGAAGCCCAATGTGAAATTGCTAGCTGCAAATTCCCCAAGAATCCGCAGCTAGCATTTCGTGAGACTACGTGATTTTTCCACAAAGTAAGTGCCATTGATCGCCAGCCTGCCGGAGGGGATTCGAGGTAATCAGGATGCGGTGGCGGTCAACTGGGCGGCCGGCAGAATGACCGTGCGGAGCCCACACTTCGCCAAAGCGTCTGGGCTCGTGGCGGGCGAAACTGCACCAAATGTGGTGCAGACTACCCCGGAGCGGGACGAACTGAAGGAGAATGGAACCCTACAACTCCTAGAATTATGCGGATTTCTCGCTGAAAACTTGGAGCCAATGGGCGTTACAGGACTCGAACAGGGTCCACATTCACCGGATGAAACCGGGATTTTGCCAGTTAGCGCACACTATGGCGCACACGGGGCACCGGATGACGATATCGCGGGGCTGGTCGAGGCCCTATCCTCGTTGACGCCCGCGGCCCGGGCCCGGCTGCTGGCGGCCGTCCAGGCGACTCCCACGAAGGTCAAAGCCCGTTAGAATGCACGCATCGGGTCGCGGGGTAGCTCCCTGCACACGGCTGGCCATCGTTCCCGGGCGCTCACCTGCGGGACGATGGCCGGCCGGCTCGGCTCAACCACAGGTGAGCATCATGGCGAAGAAGAAAGCGAAAGCTAAGGCTGGTAGCGTTATCGGGCAGGTGTTTTCAGCCGGTTCGGTAGCCGGGCAGGTTAATGCGATATCGCCAGCGCTGGCGATTCTCAAAAAGAGCAGAGAAAAACCAGCCGTCTATGAAGTAGACGAAAACACGGCCAACTTGCGGGGCCGCCCGCCTGAAAGCTATCCGCCGCAAACACTGCAGTTGCTTCGCGAGGCAAGAAAAAAAGTCATAGAGTTTCCACCTCGTGGATCCAGTGTTGCGGATTCAATTCAAGGCGATGCCCAAACGATTTGGGAAAACTGCCTGGGCATTGAATACCACGGCCAGATTCTAATTGGTTGGGAAAACGATGACGGCAATTCAGCAGAGCATTGGGCTACATTCTCGGGACCGCCGGACATACGATCCACGATAGATTATGCCTTTCGCGCTGGGATGGCCTACCAGCGATCGCTTTTGCGAAACGCCGCGAAGCACGGCGCGAAGTTCGGAAATAAGCGAAACGCATCGAAAGGCGGCAGTGGCACAAGGAAATTGAAGGATGTGTCAGCCGATACCCTGAACGCCGAATTAGTTGCGTTGACGACGGGCAATCGCACGCGAGCCAAGGCTATTGAAAAGCTCGCCAAACAGCACAGTGTTTCAGTGCCTACTCTGAATAAACGGCTCCGCGGCCGCTGATAAAACGCTCGAGCGCTTTTCTTTCCAACTTTTCAAAACGCCCGAGTGTTTTTCTAAAAAGCGCTCGGGCGTTTTTCTGCGCGCATTTTTCTCGCCGCGCGAATGTGGCTATCGTTTCTCAAGTCAGCCGCACGGGGCGGCACCACATAGCCGGAGAAATCAAATGACGACCAGATTAGCGTTGAACGTCACCGAAGCCGCCGAAGAGGTTCGCGTTAGTGCATCGTGGCTTCGCCGTGAGGCCAAGGCCGGCCGATTCCCTTGCGTCCGCCTGGGGCGCCGCCTGTTGTTCAGGCCAGAGGCCATCCAGCAGTATCTCGCCGAGCGTGAAACCGCCACGGCCCGCTAACCCAATAAAAATGCCCGGTGGCTGGCAGGCCGAACCCGGGCGGGAGAACTGAAATGGATTATATCCGATCCCGCCGCAGAGAACGAGCCGTTCGCGCGGCCGCGCAATCGAGGGGATACCACGCCGACGTGCTGGCCGAAGTGCCACGACTTGGCACACTCCGACAGGAGCTAGAGGCCCTGGACGTGCTAATGGACCTGCCGGTCGAGATACGCCGACTGCAGGAGACTCACGATATGGTGCGGGCGGCGACGATTGGCGCCGAGACGCCCATCTATCGGCCAGTGACGACCCATCGGCCAGCAACCAGCGCGGCGCCACCGGCGGCCATCATCCGCGCACGGGGGAACCGATGACGCAAATTGCCACCCCTGAAGACCAAGCACGCTGGAATTATCACGACGGCGGATTAGGACCGCTGGCCATCCACGTCGGCCCAGTTGATCGCGATGGAAAGCGGCTGGCCATCGCGCAACGCAACGGCACGGAGTACCGGGACAAGCTCGATACTTCCGCGGCGTGGATGCGAGCGAAGTTCCGCGACCGGGTTATCGAGCGGTTTGGGCTCGGCGAAGACGCTCACGAGTTCATTGAAGGCGAACTAATCGCCAAGGCCGATGCGGAAGACGCGCGGGCTGATTCCGCTCCACTGCAAACGCCAGTAGTGATTTGCATGGCAGACGTTGAACCGAAGGAAATCAAGTGGTATTGGGAGGGCCGAATCCCTGCCGGTCGAATCACGTTGTTCGTTGGGCGTCCCGGCGAGGGGAAGTCGTTCGCTACCGTCTACATGGCGGCCAACACCAGCACGGGAACGCCATTCCCAGACGGCGCAAAATGTGAAAAGGGCTCTGTGCTGCTGTTGACGGCGGAAGACGATCCCGGCGACACGATCCGGCCGCGACTTGATGCCCACCGCGCCGATTGCAGCAAGGTACACCTACTGTCCGCAGTGCGCGGGCTTGGCGTCGAGGGCGAATATGAGCGGCTGATTAGCCTTGCCGACGTGGACGCGATTGAGGCAACGCTAAAGACTCTGCCCGATTGCCGGCTAGTGGTGGTGGATCCCATCGGCAGCTTTCTCGGCGGCAAGACGGATGCCCACCGGGACAACGAAGTCCGGGCCGTGCTGGCCCCCATCGCCAAGCTGGCGGAAAAGTATGGCCCGGCTGTTGTCGTGGTCGCACATCGACGCAAGGCCCAAGGTGCCACCGCGGACGACCTGGCACTCGGCAGCCGCGCTTTCACCGGCATCGCCCGCGCCGTCTGGCACGTCAGCCGCGATCCAAAAGAGAAGCAACGCCGATTGATGCTGCCCGGCAAAAACAATCTGGCGGCCGAGGGGACCGGGCTGGCGTTCACCATTGCCGGCGAACCGGCCAGCGTCCATTGGGAGCGTGAGGCGGTGGATATGTCGGCAGACGACTCCCTGGCGGCGGAGCAAGCAGCCGCACGCCCTGGCCCCGGGGCTGATGCCCAGCGCGAGGCGGTGGAGTTCCTTCAGCAGCGGCTCGCTGATGGCCCGACCCCGACAAAGGACGTTGAGGCAGAGGCCAAGGCGATGGCCATATCGCTATCCACGCTCCGAAGGGCGCGGAAGCAATTGGGGGTGAAAGCCATTCGCCCAATTTGCCCCGGCCCATGGTTTTTGCAGGCGCCGGGGAAGGCGTTCACGGTTGAGCGACTAAAAGAACTTGAGCGTCTTGAGCGTCTTGAGAGTGTTGAAGAATCTTCGGGAATAAACATACCTACCAAGTTGTATGGGGTATTAGGCGCTCAAGACGTTCAAGATACAGAGTCAGACGACTACGGCGACAGGAACGGGGAGTTCTGATGGCTCGCACAGGACCGCATTAGACACACGATCACGCTTGCGGAGTGCAGAGTTGTACGGTTGACGATGACGCACAGGCGGGGCGTGGGTGGGCCTATAAAAAACGCGGGTCCTTGGGGGAAAAGCGACAGGCGAGGTTCACCACCCCCATCCCGCGCAGATATGGATTAGTCCGTCCGCGAACAAATAAACCCGAGTGACCATCATGGGCCGTCCCAAAACCATCCACATCGACGCCACCAAGCTGCTGGCCGGCATCAGGAAAGCCACGGTTGCCGCCCGTCTGGAGCTTCGCGCCGAGTTGGCCCGAGAGGTTGCTGCCCGCAACCCGCTCACTGGCTACCTACGTCAAGAGATTCAGGACACGCGGCTGTTTGGTGCGATCTATGACATCCCGAAGTTCCTGGGTTACTGGCCAACGCCGAGCGAGCGCATCCGCTGCCAGCAGGCCATCAAGGGGCTGGAGGTCGACGGGCTGGTCGAGCGATTCAATCGGCGTATTCGGGTAACTGATGCCGGGCGGGCCCGGCTCAAGGGGGTGCCTGATGCGTGAAAATTGGGAAGCCGCCCCGATGTTGTTCATTCAGCGGCAGCCGCCGGTGCGCTGCCCGCATTGCGACACCGACCGCAAACCCATCATCATCCGCAGCGAAAACAACGGTAGCGATGGATCCACAACCCAGAAGTGCATCTGCCGGGAATGTTCCTGCCGGCACTTGCGGATTATCGAATTGCCAGCGACTGGCAATAGCTCAGAACCCAATGTGTAGCATTACCATCATGGAACGCGAAACCATCATCGCTGAGTGTCACAGACTGGCCGCCGCGGTTGCGCCGGAACTGCCGACGCTCTACATTCTCGGCGCGCCGCCGGATGGGATGCCGGCGCCATCGCATAGCACGGCCTGGGCAACTCCGCAGCACGTCGAACCGTTTACCAAGGCGCACTTGGAATCGCGCGGAGCTTGGCGCGGCCCGGCGCCGGCGATCGTGTTGCAACTCGACAGGCTGTTGCGCGAGTGCATCGACCCGCTGGCGACGTTCGCGCACGAGTTGACCCATTGCCTGCCTGCGCGGCCCATTGCCGAACCCGAGAGTTCGGCGGCGGCCGTGAGAAACGGACAGCGCTATTCGATCCTGTGGGCCGAATTGCCTGCCGACAGGTTTGCGGACGGGCCCGAGCCCTGGCACAGTGACCACGGCGACAGGTTCATCAGGATTTTTATTCACGTCTGCCATCGCGCCTGGGAACACGACTTCAAGTTCCTGGCCGGCGGCTGCGCGGCGGGCGAGCGGTATGGACTTTCCCATTTGTTGAAATATGCCGCAGCATTAGACGACGAACCGCAGCGACTGATGGGCAGCACGTTCGCGGAAATTGAAGCAACCCCCGTGCCCCAAGCGTTTGCCGACCTGTGGGCGGCCGACGTGGCGCGATACACCAACGGAGCAACGGTATGAAAAGCCCAGAGATTTTTGCGGCGGCGGTTGACGGATGGCGCAGCGAAATGAAAAAAGATTGCGACATTATCCGCGGTGGCTGCGGAGCAGAGACGGAATTGGAAGACCATCAGGAACTGTATGCCGCGCTCGTCGAAGAGATTGCGGCTGATGATGGCGCCGAAACTTTCACGAATGAAAACATGACGGAGATTCTGGCGTCCGTCGAACGCGACGAAGAAGATTTGACCGAAGACGTGCTGCGAATCCATCGCGCTGCAGCGATGGCCGAATCGCGGGCAATGTTTGCACAACTAAAAGAGGAGCGCGAAAGCTATGGTAGCGAAGACTGACGTACAAGAGGCCGGGGAGATTTTGACCGAGCGGGGCGACTCGTTTATGACGCTGGCTCGCCGCATCGCGATGGGCGAGCAAGTCGGCAGCACCGCGATTGCCGACATTTTGCGGGATGCCGGCAAACTGCCGCCGCAACTGGACGACCTGGTTGCCAATCTCAAGTATCGCGCCAAGCTCCGCGAGCAAGCGGCCCAAAAGCAAACGCTCGAAGCTCGACGCGACGCGCAGCAACGCGAGTTGGACACCGCCAACGACAAGCTCGACGCTGCGGTTGCCGAACACCGCCGCACCGCGGGGGCCATTCAATTGGAACTGGCGGAATTAAATCTGACGATTGCCAAAATCGCGACCATCGACGCCGACTTGGCGCGAAGCTGCCCGAACACGGCACTGCAGCGCGACTTCCGCGCGCTGGACTCTGAAATTATGGCCCTTTACCCGGCCATCCGCGACGCGCAAGACGCGGTGGACCGCGCGCTAAACAATTTGCAAGGTTGCGATCCCGCGGACCGCGAGGGCTGCCAGACTTATTTGGATGCCACGCGGGAACGGCATTCGCAAATTCAAGCGGAACAGGCCGCCAAGTCGCGCCGGCACAATGAACTGCATCAGCAAATGGCGGAATGGTGATAAGCATTTGGCGCGGGTGTTTCTCCTCCCGCGTCGTGTCTGGCGGCCGGTCGCGGGGTTTTGAACTTTCCTCGCGGCCGGCCGTTTTTTCAAAGGATTCATTATGACCAAGTTCAAGCCCAGCATGGTCCCCGAGGCCGTGACGATGCTACGCCCGGGCGCAGACCTGGCCGCTATCCTGGCCAGCATGGAAGCAACAGAGCGGGCCATGGTCGAATTGGTCAATGCCATCGACACGGACCCCGCCCACGCGCTGGCCATTCAAGAGAAGCTGGCCACATTCCGGCGCAATCTTCAAACCGTTCGCGCGGTCATTCAGCGGCTGAACAACTCCCCCCACAACTGAGGCCATCATGGGCGACACACCCCTCGAAACAGGCTACATCCAACTCGAAACCCGCGGCCGGCAAAAGGTCGAAGGGGACTTGGACGCAATTTCCAAACGGTTCGGCAGCGCAGCGGAAGCGGCCGAAAAAATGCACAAGAGGATGGAGGCCGTTTTCGGCGGCTATTTGGGCGTTGAGGGAATCAAGAAGTTGTATGAGACCTTTGAAGAGCGGGAAAAGTCCGTCAATCGGCTGAACGCGGCGATTCATGCCAGCGGCGATGCCGCCGGATATACCGCCGGGCAAGTGCGGGCCATGGCCGACGAGTTGGCCGAGGCGACGATGTTCACCAAAGAGCAGGCGTATGCCGCGGCGGCGGTGATGGCGCCGTTTACGAACATCAAGGGGGACACATTCCGCGAAACGCTCAAACTGTCGGCCGACCTGGCGACAGTGATGGGAACCGACTTGCCGGAAGCCGCGCGGATGCTCGGTAAGGCATTGAACGACCCCGAACACGCCGCCAAGCTGCTGCGCGGCGTCGGCATCACGCTGATGGAAGAAGAGAAAGAGGAAATCGAAGTTCTGCAGCGCAGCGGCGATGCCCACGCGGCCCAAACCGTAATCCTCGAAAAGCTGATGGATCGCTACAAAGGCGCCGCAGAGGAGATGGCCCACGGCATTCCGATGGTGATGAAGAACATCAAGGAAAGCACCGCCGACGCGACGGTCGAAATTGTGAAGTTCTGGGCGAAGGCGGCGGGGCCCGGCCATGAGGATGGCAAGTTTGATCTGGCAGCACTCGGCAAACTGTTGACGCTCGACGCGGCCGACGTGGATATCCGCGCGAACACGCCTGACGAAAACCCTGCCAGCGCCAAGTATGCCGCCAAGGCCCGCGCGCAGACGGAGGCCACGTACAAAGAGCTGGGGGATATCAAAGCGGAGAAGGCCCGCTACCTGAGCATGGCGAACGAATCGCAAGCCGCCATTGCCGCCAACGAAGAGCAGGTCAAGGCGGAAGAGGATATCGAACGCGACCACAATCAGCGGCTGCGCGATATGGCGCTGGAACGCGCCAAGCTGGAAGGAAACGATATCGAAGTGGTCGAAGCGGAGCGGGAAAAGGCTTTCGCCGCGTGGGAGGCCCACATCGAAAAGATCGAGAACTTGACCGGGCAACAAATGAAGGAAGAGTATGACGCTCTAAATAAAAATTGGAATCTGCGCGCACAGATCGCGGAAGACAAGATGTTTCTCCGAGAGGCCGACGAATCGCTAAAGGCGATCCACGAAGATGAGCGGGCCGCCAAAGAAGAAGCCGACAGACACAAGGCGGGCGTGTTGCACTTCGACTTGATGAATCACGATTCCGAAGTCCACAGCCAACGCATGGGCCTTGCCGGACTCGCCGAGCAGATTCAAGCGGCTGCACTAAGGTCTGGGCAAAAGGAAACTGCGGAAGAACACCTGAAGGAAGCGCTTCGGCAGGGCAGGCAATTAGAAGCTATCGACGCCTCGATTAAGAAAGTGGACACCGTGGCCCGCTTCCAGCCCGATGGCGGCATCGCATGAAACCCTATTGCACGGCGGCCGCATTCAAGCGGGCGAAAGCCATCGCGGAGCGGCGGAAGGGCGAAACGTCCACAATTGGGGACAAACTGCCAGAACGGCAGCTATACGATTGCGCCTGTTGCACGATCGGCAGCGCGCATGACCTGGGGGACGTGGAAAAAACAGGGTTGACGACACTTGGGGAGTGTGCAAAATTGGTGACGCTAAACCCTTTGCTTAGACCGCCCGGCCAATAACCGGCGGTTGCTAAATTCTCATGCTTAGTATCAAGAGCCCTGGCCCGTGGCGGTTCGGGAGTAGGCAACGATCCCCATGGTGGCCTAAGCACCACCTAGCAGGGCCGTTGCGGGCCAGGACTCATTCTAAGGTGCGACCGGCAGGCTGCCGGCGCCGAAAGGATTCCCCATGTCAAGGATTGTGTCGAAGCGACCCCGCGCGCGAATGTCGAGCGGACCTGAGTTGTTAGCCCGCGCATCGCTCAAGCGCTGGCAGGCAATTGAGCGGGAGCAACAGGGCAAAGCCATCGACCGGCTGGTCCGCAAAGAGGGCGACGCGCTCTGCCACGGTAACGAGCGCATTCTCGATTTGACCGATGCTGATGCGGCGGCCTGGATCGGCGGTGCCGTATGAGGGACGAACTCGCCCAAGCCATTCGCCAGCTTGAAAAGCTGCCTGAGTTCAAGGGGATGGGGCAGCGCAAGCGGACGCCTAAGGAGTCTGCCGCTATTTGCGCCAAGATTATCGAGAACCGCGATGCTGCACTGAAAGCCGCCGGCTTTGAAGGCGTCGGCGATACGCTGGAACACCTGGAGCGCAACGCGCGCAAGCTCCAGCGGATTTGGTCCGGGGCAACTGAATTGAAAGTTCACGTGCGCCAGATTGGTGATACCCGGGAGTTCGAGGGGGAGTTCGAGATCAAGGGCAAGTTGTGCAACCTTGACGACGCGCCCCGCCACGACAAGGACTATGACCCTGAGGGGCCAGAACGCGACATTCAAGGCATCGCGGCCGATATGGTGATGGCGTTTTACGACGGGGCGTGAGGCCGTCCATGCGGAGCGTCGACGATGATGCTGCCTGTTGGGAAATTGCCCCTGGCAGCGGAAGCGTTGACGGGGCCGACGGGACGGCGGCTGGTAACTGGAGTGGTATCACAATGCGACGTGCATTGTCCGTCCCGCCGGCTAACCGCATTTTTTACTCTAACACGAAAGCAGGTGAGCAAAATGGCAAGTATCGGAACCGACCAAAAAGGACGACGGCGAATCTTATTCGTCGATGAAGAGGGGAAGCGCAAGACCGTATGGCTCGGCAAGGTGACTGAGCGATCGGCGCAGGATATCAAGCTCCGTGTCGAGGGGCTGCTACAGGCCCGGCTACTGAATCGTGACGTCGATCCCGGATTGGCCGCATGGCTCAAGGGGTTGAAACCCAAGATGGCCGCGCGGCTGGCCAAGGCGGGGTTGATTGCGGCGCCGGGGGGCAAGGGAGCCCGCACGCTGGGGCCATTCGTCCTGGGGTACATTGCGGCCCGGGCCGACGTGAAGCAAGCCACGGTGACCAACTGGGGGCACACCCGGCGAAACCTCGTGGAACACTTTGGCGCCGACAAGCCGCTGCGGGATATCACGCCCGGGGATGCCGATGGGTTTCGCATCTACTTGACCACCGTGGCCAAGGATCCACGGCGGAGCAAGGCGGCCAAGAAAAAAGACCCGACCGCGGAGCCTCCGGGGCTGGCGGCAAACACCGTCCGCAAGCGGATCAGCAACGCGAAGCAATTCTTTAAGGCAGCTATGCGGAAGGGGCTGATTCACGTCAACCCGTTTGAAGACCTGAGCGGCGCCGTCGGCAGCAACCGGAGCCGCGATCACTTTGTGACCACCGAAGCGGCTACGAAGATCATCGACAAGTGCCCCGACGCCGAATGGCGGCTGATCTTCGCCCTGAGCCGCTACGGCGGCCTGCGGTGCCCGTCTGAGCATCTAGCCTTGCGATGGGAGGATATCAACTGGGCTGCCGGCAGAATGACCGTGCGGAGCCCCAAGACCGAACACCACGAAGGGGGCGAATCCCGCGTGGTGCCGTTGTTCCCTGAATTGCTGCCGTACCTGGAGGATGCCCGGCAGATTGCCCCGAGGGACGCCCAGCACGTCATTACACGCTACCGTGACGCTGGGCAGAATCTTCGGACCACGCTCCAGAAGATCATCACCAAGGCCGGGCTGGCGGTCTGGCCGAAACTGTTTCAAAACCTGCGGAGCACACGCGAGACGGAACTGGCCGAGACGTTCCCGATTCACGTGGTGTGCAAGTGGATCGGCAACAGCATGGCCGTGGCGAAGAAGCACTACCTGCAAGTGACCGAAGACCACTTCGACCAGGGCGCCGGAAAAAGCGCACACCCCAGCGCACACCATAGCGCGGCAGACGGTTGCCCCGAGTCACAAGCGACCGGGCCAACCATCAAAAAAGCCGCTGAAAGCAACACAGTACCACGTAGTGTACATATGTCGATGGGCGTTACAGGACTCGAACCTGTGACCTCCTCCGTGTGAGGAAGGCGCTCTAACCAACTGAGCTAAACGCCCCGGTGCAGTTTTATACGGCATTCCACGCGGCAGTTCAACCGGCCCGGCTCGGTGGGATGAAGGATCAGTTGACGGGGGCGGAGGGGGACGTGGACGGCGGGCCGGAGGAGGGCAGGGCAGCGGGCGCCGGATCGGGGGAAGAAGCGTGCGCCGCGTCGGCAGGCGCGGGCATATCTGAGTGAGGTGGGTTTGGCGCCGGCTCTTCCGCCGGCGGCTCGAACTTCGGGGCGCTGGCGGCGGCGTAGTCGTCGACGTTTGATTGATACGACACACGCTTGGGCTGCGGCTCCTGGTCGAAATCTAGATGGGCCCCCAGCCCATGAAGATTTTTCTTGAACTCCGCGATGTTCTTGCCCACGGTGCGGGCCACCTCGGGCAATCGCTTGCCGTAGAGCATCACGGCGATCACGCCAATGATCAACAGCGGCACCGGCTCGAGATCGAACAAGCCAAAAAGCGGCGGCAGAGCGTTAGCAGGCAGCGGCATGGGAAGCACCGGCAAAGGAAGCGGCGAGGCGAGGAACTGTCAGGCGGGGGAGCGCTCAGCCGGTTGTGTTCGGCTTCTTTTCAACCGTTTCGGGCTCGCGGCGCGGTTCTGCGTCGCGATGCTCGACGGCCGGCTTGGTGCCCGTGCCCGTCTCGTCGTCGTCAATTCCCTGCATTCCCTTCTTGAACTCGACCACGCCGCGGCCCAGCGACCGCATGGCACTGGGCAAACGGTTGCCGAAGAGCAGGAAGACGATCGCTGCCAGGATCATCAAGTGCAGGGGGTTCAAGTCAAACGCAAATAGTGGAGCCATAGTAAACCTCGCTCTGGTTAATTATGCGAGTGGGGCACCGGGGGGACCGCCCCGAAATCCATTTCCCAACGAGCGCATGACGCTGGGCAAACGAGTGCCAAACAAAAGAACGACGATCGCTGCCAGGATCGCCATGTGCAGCGAATTTATGTCGAAAGCGAACAGCGATGTCATTGCCAACGTCGCTTCGGTCATCGCGGGAAACTTCGGTACGTCCACATGTATCGCCGGCGGGAACACCACCCCGCCGGGTCAGGCCGCCCGGGTCTGCAATCCTCGCGATGACTGCTATGTTCAATTCTTACCGAACGGGTCGCGGCTGTCAAACTGGCCGAAGCCGCGGCGGACCGTATTCGGCGTCAATTTGGGGTAAACAGCGGGCCGCGGCGCGGTAAAACCGTCCCATTCCGAAAGGACGTTGGCGATTGGGGGGCTGGGAACGCCGTCAATAGCCCCGGGCTCCGCCCGGGGGTCGCGCAGCGAGTTGTTTGCACGTCAACTTGCAATTCAGGTACCGCCCGGCAGGCGCAACCTACGGCGGGCTTCACTGCGCTCAGCGCGTCGGCGTATGCGCGGCGCCGTGGGCATTGGCGTTGTAGATCGGCAGGTAGCGGTAATACACTTCCAGGCAGAGCGTGGAGAGGGCCGTGGAGTAGACGCGACCGCCGTAGTTGCCCCACACCGTGTCGGCGTCCCAACTGCCGGCGAAGTCGCCGTCGTGGCGCTGCGAACCGATCAGTGTGCGCTGCATCGCTTCGTTCCAGCGGTGCCAGTGGTCGTCCTGCATCTGATACAGCGAGAGCGTGGCATAGTACCAGTAATAGAGGTTCGCTTCGCCTTCGCCCGGAAGCTGTTCGACTACGTAGTCCGCCGCTTCGCGGCTGCGCGCCGGCTCGGCCAGACTCATGAACTCGCGGCACGCCAGGGCTTCGGCCGTCATCGTGCGGCTGACCCGCTCGCCGGGGCGGTAGCTGGCCAGACCGCCGCGCTCGCCGGAAGCGACGGTGCCCAGGAATCGGCTGATCCCTTCGCGGCAGCGGGGCGGAACTTGGATGCCGCCTAGTTCGGCGCTGCGCAGCGCCATCACTTGCCAGCCGAGTTGGCTGGTGTCGCCGGGGTCGCCCGGTTGATATCGCCAGCCGCCGGTGGTGGGATGCTGCGAAGCCAGAATGAACGCCACTGCCCGCGAGACCGCCGGCTGCAGCCGCTTATCGCCAGTCATGGCGAACGCTTCGCTCAAGGCGAACGTGGCCATGCCGTGGCAGTACATCGCCTCGAACAGCCGAGCATCGCCGGAGAGTGAGCCGTCCGCCTTTTGGATTCGCAGCAGATACTGCAAGCCGCGGCGGACGTTTTCCTGGTACGGGCCTTCCTGATGCGTGTTGCCCGAGCCGAGCAGGGCCAGCAGCGCCAGCCCGGTCATGGCGCTGTCGGCCGTGGCGCCGGCGCCGTGGCGATCGTTGCCGCCAACTTGCGATTCGCCGCCGCCGCCGTGCTTGGCGCAGTCCCAGCGGCCATCTTCCGATTGTCCCATCACGAGCCACCGCAGGCCGCCTTGCACGGCCGCTTCCGCCTCTGGGCTGCCGCCGTTGCGCGCTGCTTGAGTCGAACGATTGGCGTCGACGCGCAGACGATACGGCTCCGGCACGGCCGGCAGGTTCGCGGGGCCACCCGTGGCGGCGGCTCGCAGGCCGGTTCCGTTGGTTGTGCTGGTCGAGTGGGCGTCGGCGGCGTTGCCGGCGATTCGAGGAGAAGGAATCGCCGAGGCAATTGCCACTTCTGTGCCGGTGATGTTGGGCGTGACCGGCCCCGTTGCCGCGTTCGATGCGGCGGGCGCGTTGGTCATGCGATCGAGTAGTGGCAAATCGTCGCCAGCGGGCGGCCCTTCCGGATCCTTTTGATCGACCGCCACGCGCGACGGGCCAGAGGACGCGGGGCCGGCGGTTGGCGGCGCTTGCGACTTGGCGGGCTGCACGTCAATCGGGTTGGGCTGGGCGGCCGGCGCGATTTCAGCCAGCGGCATCCGGGCCAGCTTGGGTTCCGACATTTTTACCGGCGGCGCGACGGCAGGGGGCGCCGCGGGGGTTTTGTCCACCGATTCAGCCAGCAGTGGCGGCGGCTCGCTCGGTTCGGCTTTGGCCAGCAGGTCGGGAGGCGCCGCGGCGCGCGGCAATTGAGCGACAACGGCCGGTGCCGGCTCGTCCGCGGCGAACTGGTTCCAGGGTTCCTGGCTGTTGGAAATCGTCTCGCCAGAGGCCGAGTGCTTTGCAGTAGGATCGCCGGTGGGGCTGCCGCGGTCGTCAACAATCGATACCGACATCGGGCCAAAGCCGCTGCCGGGCACGACGTCGCCGACGATCTGAATCGTGGCGGCATAGCCGGCCAGCAGCACGTGGCTTAGCAGCGACAGGACGGCGCAGATCCGGATCGGCTGCGAGCGGCCCCACTTCGAGAGCGCCAACACCACCAGCGCCGCCACCAGCAAGGTGACAAGCACGAGCCAGACCAGCACCCAGGCCACTTGGGCTGCGTGCGACATGGCGCCAAGAAGTAGCGGGACAGAGCCCATTGGGCGTTAACTTTCGGAACCGTTTTCTATCTTTCGGAATCGTTATCTTTCGGAAGTCGAGCGGACCGCGACGGCGAGTCGCGTAACACCGGCCTGGCGACAGGCGTTGAGCACGCCCGCCACCGTCTGAAAAGTGCCGTCGGCATCGCCGCGCACCAGCACGCCTAAGTCCTGATATTGGCTTCGGGCCGCGGAGAGCCGCGCCGTGAGTTCAACCAAACTGACCATCTGGCCGTCGAGCGCGACCTGGCCGGTCCGGTAAACATTGACGATTCGCTTCTCGGGCGCGGCCGAAAGCGTCCCCTTGTCCGAGACCACCGGCACCTGCAAGTTCAACTTCCGCTCAGTCTGCACGAACCGCGTGCCAACCATGAAGAAGATGATCAACAGGAACAAGACGTCGATCAACGACGTCAGGTTCAGCGTGGGCTGATCCTCGAGATGAACCTTCAGCGGCATGGTAGTGGCTTTCGTGCTTGCGGACTGGTATGGCTGTTTGAACCACAGAGGTGAGCTAATGACCAATGACCAAGATTCCAATCTCCAATAACGTGTGCGCTCCAATATTGGTTATTGGAATTTGGTGATTGGTCATTTGCCGCCTCTCCCGTTCACCTTTTCAAATCGACTCACGCCGCTTTCTTCTTCCTCGGTCGGCTCTCCCGGTCCGCCAGGTCTTCGGCCGAGATGGACGAGACGACTTCTTGCCCTAGGGCGTCGATGTCCATCACCAGGCGGTCGACGCGGCCCAGGAAGTACATGTAGGCCACCAGCGACGGAATGGCGATGGTCAGGCCGAACGCGGTGGCGAGCAGGGCCATGCCGATGCCGCCGGCGAGGAGTTCTGGCCGACCGATGGCGTCGGAGTTGGCGATCTCGTTGAACGACGTGATCATGCCATACACCGTGCCGAGCAAACCCAACAGCGGACAGACCGTGGCCACGCCGTTAAGCAGCCGCAGGTTGCGGCGGAGCTTGTTGGCGGCTCGTTCGCCGGCGTCCAGGATCGCCTGCTCAACTTCGACGGCGGGGCGGCCCCACTTCCGCACCGCGGCGGCGAACACGGCGGCAATCACGCTGCGGTTGTGCTGGCAGAACTCCAGCGCTTCTTCGCGGTCGAATTGCCCTTCGCGCAATTGATGCAGAAACTTCTTCACGAACGGCTTGGGGATGATCCGGCCGCGGCGGAGGCTGATCAGCCGCTCGAACGTGAACAGCAACATAATGATCGAGCAGGCGAGAATCGGAATCATCACCGGTCCGCCTTCTTTCGCCAGCACGAACAGATTGCGATGCGGGATGATCGCTTTCACTGGCGATTGATTGCTGGGGGCCAGATCGCTCGGCGAAGGGGCCGCTTCCACCGGGATGGCCGACTTACCCGGCTGCGGGCCTTCTTCTGCCCGGGCCAACAGCGGCCACGAGACGCACGCCACCGCGAGCGCGATAAACCAGGCGATGGCCTGCCGATTCCAATGCCAGCCGGTGGTTCGATGATTCAGATGCATGACACGTTTCCTTAGCTATCGATGTGAACGCCGAAAGTTATGTATTGGGTGCCAAGCTGGGTGCCTGGGGCAACGCCCCAGTAGTTTCGACTTGCCACAGCTGGGGCGTTGTCCCAGGCACCCTCTTTGTCTTCGTGATCATTTGGTCGGAGTCGTCGGCCGTGCCGCTTGTTGCCGCGTCCCTTGCTGGCCGATCTGGCGCTGTAGCGATTTCATGCGTGTTTGGGCCTCGTCGCGGAACATCGTTTGCCCGTACTGGCTGACGATGCGGTTGTACAGCGCGGCCGCGTCGTCCCAGCGGCGGAGTTGCTCGTAACATTTGCCCGCTTGCAGCAGCGAGGCGGCTTGCCAACGGGGATACGCGTAGAGCGCTTCCGCCCGCAGATATTCGCGGACCGCCAGTTCGTGCAACTGCTGGTGCATCAGCGTTTCGCCGATCATCCACCGCGCCATGGCGGCGGTTTCAGTCTTGCCGCCAGTCTCCGACGCGGTCACGCGTTCGAAGGCCTTGCGCGCCTCGTCAAACCGAGCCTCCGACATCAGGCAGCGACCCAGTAGATAGTCGACTTCAAATTGCTGGTCGAAGTCGGGATGATTTTCTCGCAGCCCTTGAGCCAGTTGGCCGGCGTTGAGCCAATCTTTCGCCATCGCGGCGAGCTGGCCGCGGCGGAGCGAAATCAGGCACGCCCAGGCTTCGATTTGATTGGCGGGCTGCTTGGCCAGATTGTTGAAACCTTGCCGGGCTTCGTCAAAATGTTCCTGGTGATACGCCGCTTCGGCCTGCCAGAACTCGGCCGGGATGCGGACATCGTCGTTCGGATGACGGGCGAGCAGGCTGGCCATGATCTCGCCCGCTTCCTGCCATTGGCCCTGGGCGGCGGCCCGCTCGCCGTCGAGCAGCAGCGCGTGGGCCAGCACGTCTTCGGCCGGCCGCGTGGTGGCCAGACGGCCGATCAGTTGGTGCGCCTCGTCGTACTGCTTAGCCTTTAGTGCGGCCGCGGCCAGGCGATACGTGGCGTCGGCCCAAAATCGGCTCTGCGGATGTTTTTCGTGCAGCGTCTTGAAGCGGGCCTGGGCGTCGTCGTGCTGCTTTTGACTTTCGAGCAGCCACGCCGATTGATACAGCGCGGCGTCCACTTCCAGGGCGCTGGGGCAATCGGCCAGCAGTTGATCGTAGAGCTTCAGGGAGTCGGCCGGCTGCCCCTTCGCTTCCAGGATGGTGGCGGCTCGCAGCAGGGCGATGGGCAGTTCGCGTTTCATGGCATTCTGCGGGTTGGTGGATTCCCCAGAGGCGGGCGGATGTTGGGCCGTTTGGTCAATTACATGTTGAAAATCGACCAGGGCTTCGTCGCGACGCCCCAGCTTTTCCAACGCGATGGCTTGCGTCATGTACGCTCTGGTGGCCATGGGCGCGGAAGGTTTGCAGGCCAACAAGATGTCGGCGGTGACCGCGGCGTCGGCGTGGCGGCCGGCGGAGAGTTGGCACTTGGCCAACCCGGCGAGTGCGCGGGTTTGCAAGTCGATCGGGCCGTCCCGATCGATGACCCGTTGGAACAACGACTCCGACCAGGCCAGTTCGCCTGCGGACAATGCCGCTTCGGCCAGGGCCAGCGTGGCGGTCGGGCGGGACGGATCCTGGCTGGTTTTCGCTTCTAACTGCGCATCCAATTCGCGGGCTTCGGGCACATGCTTTGTGCGAACGTAGCAGACGGCCAGATAACCGCGGCAAGTGGAGGCGTGGATTCCGGCGGGCCGCAGCCGCACGTATTCGGCCAAAGGACTGGCGGCGTCGGCAAACCGGCCCAATGCGACCAGTGCCTTCCCCTGGCACGCCAGGGCATTCGGCTTGAATGTTTCGTCAGACGATTTCAACACGCGATCGAGCTGCGTCAGGGCGTCGGCGTAGCGACGCTCGGCGGAGTAGGCGACCGCTAGCAGATAGGGCCAGCAGGGCGTGCCGCTGTCTGCGGCCGCTTGACGCTCCAGCAGTTCGATGCTCGGGCCGATCCGATCCGATTTAGCCAATCGCTGCGCGGCGATTTCCGTCGCCGGAGCGATCAGTTCGCTCTTGGGATATTGTTTTTGCAAATCGAACAGCCGCCGGAGCATTTCGCTATCGTCGCCATCGGCGGCCGCAATCTGCACTCGGCCGCACAACGCTTGATCGGCCCAGTCGCTTTTCGCTCCGATTTGCTCGAACATCGCGTGGGCGGCGGGGCGTTGGCCCAGTGACGCCATCGCGCTGCCTGCTCGGAACCGGGCTTCATCGGTTCGTGGCCCGGTCACAGAAGTCATCGGGAGGAATAGATCGAGCGCGGCCTGATGCTCGCCCGCGGCTTGATAGCTGATCGCCAGCCAATAGTGGGCATCGTCAGTAGCGATCTCGGAGGACTTTGCATTCGCCTTGTCGGCCATCAGCGGTTTGAGCAGCTTGATCGCCGCGGCATAGTGCTGCCGGCGGGCTTCGAGCATCCCCAGCCGCAGGCGGGCCTGGCCGGCGGTCGAAGAATTCGCTGCCGCGAGGAGTTGCTGATATCCTTCCGCGGCCTGGTCGAAATGCGATTGCCGTTCGGCGGCTTGGGCTCGGCCAAGACGGCACAGATCCGTCAGGTTCCCGGAAGCCGATTTAGCCAGCACCCGCTCAAACAACGGCTGGGCTTCCGCTGCCCGGTTCAAGTCCAAGAGCGAGGCGCCGCGATAGAACAGCGCGTGAGCGGTGGCCGGGTCGTTGGAATAGGATTCAAGGAACTGGCCGAGAACCTGCTCGGCTTGCTTTGAATCCCCTGCCAGGTAAAGCGCTTCGCCCCGGCGGAACAGGGCCCGGCCGACCAGTCGTTGCGGCGGCTTTTGATTGAGCAGTCGGGCGTAGGCGTCGGCCGCTTCGCGGTAGTGGTGCGATTGCGACAGGCTTTCGCCCAGGAAGAACTCCGCCTCGGTGGCCCGCGTGTGTTGCGGATGACGGCTGAGCAGCGATTGGAATTCCGTGGCGGCCAGATCCCAGCGGCCGGCGGCGTAGTGCGAAGCGCCGACCGTGTAGAGGTCGTCCCCTTCGTCCGCACGGGCAGCGGCGGCCAGCAACAGCAGGCCGATGATCGCCAGCGCCCATTCCAAGATTCGCACTCGGCGGTCCATCGGACCTCCTTGCTTCAATTCAATACCTGCTCGACGAGGAGGCTAGTCGGATATAAGCGGGAGAGCCCGGGGAAATCGCCCCGGGCTGCTCGCGGTTTCGCATTTTGATGTTGAGTGGCTCGGGCGTTGCCCCGGGCACCCTTTGGCAAACCTCGCTTAGAAGTTCGCTCCGGCTCCGGTGTTGACGTTGCCGACCATGTGGAAGTGGTCCTTGTCGATGTAGATCACTTCAGCACCGTCGTCGTTCGTCTTCGTGTACGGGATGGGCCAGCCCACGCGATCCTTCTGCGTGAAGTAGATCGTGCACTTGTAGTGAACGTGGTGGACCTGGGCCGGGCCGATCAAGGGATAGACGCGAGGCGGATCGATGTAGTCGGAGATCTTGTCTTTCACGATCCGCACGTTGTTGCGCTGCGTCTCGTAGAGGAACGGCAGTCCGCCGGCCACGGGGCGGGCCTTCTCAAAGGCCATCATCACCTGCTCGTCGCTGGGGGGATCCATTCCGATATCCGGCCCTTCGGCGGTCAGCGGGCCGAGAATCGGCGTGTCTTTGTAGCGGAGCTTCCAGCGGGCTTTGTTCTCTTCACGATCCTGGAGGTAAGGGCTGATCGGAATCGGGATCGAGACGACCCCCAATTGCGGACCAATCACCGTCACGCCGCAGCCGGTGCCTCCAAAGATGCACACGCCCGCGAAGATCGCCAGCAGAGCTGAGGACTTGAAAGTCGACATGAACAACCTCGTTGCAAACTGACTTGCTTGTCATCCCACGGCCCTCGTGAGCCGTGCCAATGTCCGCTGGCGCGATCGATGCGAGTCACCGACCGCGTTTCCATGGCCTTGTTATCGTGTTAATCTGGGTCGAACTTGCGGGATTTTCCGTCTTTGACGAAATTTCCGATGGAAGCGTGCTTCAGTGGTGAAGTCACTGGCGTCATTGCTGGCGTCATAGTACCCCTCACGCTCCGCGAGTGGATGGTTAGTGGGCGGCGCGTGAAAATGCATCACGCGAAGCGTGATGGGTACTCTCCGCGCAAAAATCTGGCCCCCGCGGCGGAGCGTTCCGCAGCGGGGGCCAGGTGTGCTTTATCGTGCGGCGAACAGTTGTTCGTCGTTTAGTCTTTGAAGTCCAGGAACCACCAGCCATTCCGCCACTGCAACGACACCTTCCGCCAGCCCATCGGAACTTGCGGGTAGGGATAGAACGGGCCGATGTACGGCCAGGCGGTCGGCGAGTATTGCTTCGGGTAAGTCAACGCGGCATAGTTCGGATGAGCCGCGTAGCTGGGCCAGGCATAGCCGGGCATCGACGGCTGATCGTAAGCAGCGCGAGCAACGCCACCACCCGTGCCGGGGACGTAGGCCGGGCGAGGCATCGCGTTGCCACCCATCGGGGCCGGGCCAGCGTTCATCATGGCGGGGTTCATCATGGCCGGGGGGCCGTTCTGAGCGAGCCGTTGCGGCGGGGCGCCACCCAAGTTGCTCTGGGCCATCGGCACCGGTCCGCGACGCGGCGGCGGCGACGGAGCCTGGCTGGCATTGCCGCTGGAATGCGAGACAAACGTCGGCGTGGCCGACGAATCGCCTTGCGGTGCTAGCGGGCCATCCTGCTGGGTGAAGCCCGTCAAGCGACCCGAGGCCGTGGCCTCACCGCTGGTGGCGCCGGCAGGGGGGCTGATCTGGATTTCGTTGATGACGTTCTTCACCTGCGGGCAGGCCTGGGCGATCGAAACCGCCGTGGCCATTTGCCGCTGGTCCTGCACGGTGCCGCGCAGGTAGGCGGTGCCGTTGTTGAATCGCACGGAGACATCGTAATCGTGCAATGCCTGGCTGCGCTCCATGACATTGACAATTTGCTGGGCGATTTCCGTATCGCTTGCGCGGAGAGCCGACGGCGCCAGCAGCGTCGTGGCAAGAATGGCCATACCCAGGCACAGTCGTCGCATGATTTCCTCCAGTTCAGTTGGCCGCGGCAATGCGGACCTAATATCAGCGTGTGATTGGCCAGCGTGTGATCGTTTCGGCAAAGCGCGGCAAAAACGCCCAGCCACGCACCGCGGCGAAGGCGGCGGCATGCGGCGAGCGGTTCCTGCGCGCTTCACTTCTGTTTGAAGTGATATCGCTGACAATAGGTTTCGGCTAACGATTGTGCCGAAGGGGAGCTTTTTTTTGAATTTGCCGGTCGTTCCGGGAAACCCGAGGCCGAGAGATGGCGGGCAGGATGCTGGCGCAAGCAGAGATAGTAGTAGGTTTCGCCTACAGGGCGGTACCTAGTGAGCGTGACTTGGCGTGCGGTGCGACTTGGCGGGCGGGTGCAGGTCACGCCCGGCAGGCGAGACCTACTTGCCTACGTAATCACCCTGCTCTCGCGGCGCTGAAAATCGCACGTCGTGCCGACGATCATCACGCTGAGCGTGACGCCCGACATCAACCAGACGCCGGAGGGAAACAGCGTCGAGGCGATCGCCGTGGCGGAGACGATGGCCAAGGCGAAGAAGAACAATCCCTGGCACAGCGCATGGCTGGCTGAACCTTGGCTGGCTCTGGCCAACCAGGCGGACGCGAGTCCGACAATTTGCACCGTGGCGACTGCGTGAAAAACCCAACTCGGCTCGTGAAATACCATAGCGTGGACAACTCCTCCAGGGATTCCCTTCCGTGAGGGGAGATCAATCAGCGTCCGCCGATCGTTCGCCTCGGCAGTACGTTCGTCCGTCGAGGTGCCGCAAAAGCGATTTGCGTGCCAGAAGAGTTGCCGCGGATGCGCTAGGTACGTTTGGCGACACGTAAATGCACCGCGATGCGAGAGTTACGTCGCGAATGGATGTCCCGGAACAGCAAAAGCACTTGCCGTTAAATCTTCACCATATTGCACGTCCTTTGCAGAATCTACAAATCAACAAATGTTGATTCGGATTCGCCATCGGCCTTTACGCTCAGGCTACTGCCCCGCGCCTGCGCCACCTTCTTCGCCGATGGCGTTGGTGGAAACTCGGCCGGCACCTTCTTCGCCCAACGCGTACGTGGTGGCTCCTCCTTCTTCACCCGCCGCCCGCGTGCTGGGTTGGCCCCCTTCTTCTCCCACGCGGCGGGTAGACGCCCCGCCCCCCTGCTCGCCAGCACGGTTGGTAACGGCGCCCCCTTCTTCGCCCAGTGCTTGAGTGGAGGTTTTCCAATCGGCGCCGGCCCAATGCAACGCCACGACTTGCGGATTCTCCTTGAGCCGGTCGATCACGGCGTCCGTCGTGGGCAGCGGCATCACCACCAGGATCGAGGCATTGCCCGTCGGTCGGAACTGGAAGTTCTCCTTGGCGAAATCTTTTGCCCACTGCCGGGCCACGTCGTTGGCGGATTGGAACGTGCCGTGCTTGGGTTTGGTGCGCCAACTGTTGGGGGCCAACTCGATCATCATCTGCTGCGGCCCCTGCGGACGCGGCTGGCCGGTGATCTTGATGTCGGCGGCGGTCATTTTTTCGACCGTCTCAACGTCGCCGTCCTGGCGGGCTTTGTCGGCCGTGGCGTCGTCGATCCAGGCCCAATAGCCGGGCGTCTTTTCATATTGCTGGCGAGCGGCCCAGCCGGTGACGTAGCCGCCGTCCAGCTCCAGCTTTTTCTGCGTCGCCGCAGGAAGCTTCTTCTTGTCCTTGGGAATGATGTAGTAGAGTGCCCGCGTGGAGGTGGCGGCGGCGTTGTCGGAGTCTTTTTCGTCCTTCTTCGGCGCGGCGAACAACCGGCCGCCGATCAGCCACGGGGCCGCGACCACCGCGCCGAACCAGCCGAGCATCGTCCGGCGGGGGATCCCGCTGAGTGCCAGGAAGCCCCTGCGGAGTGGGCTGGGCAACCCAGTGTCTTCTGCCGCACGTTCTTCCGGTATGATAATGCCGTCGAAGGGATGTCGCATGGTAACGCTCCTGGCGTTGGACTCGTAAGATTCCAAATGACGGACTACACCCCTCGGGACGACTCTTCGCCAGCAGAATATTCGCAAGTCATACTGCCGCCGCAATGACAATCATAATCCTCGGCGATCAACTCGACCAGCATGCCGCGTATGTATTCGACCGACTTTGCGCGGAAGGGGCCGACGCCGAACTGTTCGACACACGCGACTTCCCCGGTCGCACGACGCTCACTTTGGGGGCGGTGCGGGGCTCGGGCAGCATTCGGCTGCTCGATGGCCGGCAGATTGATTTTGCGGAAATCACCGCCGTTTATTGGCGGAATTATCACGGCGTGCGGACGGAAAACCTGCCTGAAGCCGAGCAGAGCTACATCGCCACCAACGACGCCCGCAGCCTGCTGGAATCGTGGCTGATCGACTTGCCCGCCCGCTGGGTCAACGGCTGGCGGGCGTTTCAACTCCACCAGACCAAGCCGGTTCAGCTTGCCCGCGTGGCCGCCTTGGGCATGGCCGTGCCCGCCACGCTGCTGACAAACGATCCCGAGCAAGTGCGCGAGTTTGTCGCCGCTCACTCGCATTGCATCTTCAAGCCGGTGCAGGGAGGTGCCCACACGAAGCGGATTACGGCCAGCCATCTGACCGACGAAAACCTGGCCAACCTGGCGTTGGCTCCGGTGACAATTCAGCAGCAGATCGTCGGGGCCGACATTCGGGTGTTCGTCGTCGGCCAGCGCGTGTTGGCGTGCGAGATCAAAACCGACGCGATCGACTTTCGCGACGATCAGGCGGCGCCGATCGTGCCCGTGCCGCTTCCGGATGATGTGGCCGAACAGTGTCTGCAAATCGCCGCCGCGCTGGAACTCGTCTGGACCGGCATCGATCTCAAGCGAACGCCCGATGGCCAGTACATCTATTTAGAGGCCAACCCGAGCCCGATGTTCTTGGGGTTTCAAGAGCGGACAGGGCTGCCGTTGGGGGATAGTTTGATTGGGCTGCTGAGGGGAGAATAGCCGGTGGTTAACAGGGCGCACTCCTTTTGGGTGCTGCCTGGAGCAAAGACGGTTTCGGGAGGCTTTCTGACTGAAAAAATCGTCCTCATGCATCTGGCGGTGCTACAAGACTCCAGCCATTTCTTTCTTGCGGCCGCATGGTCGCGTGAGTTGTACCTTTAATCGTGCCTTGCCGCATGTGAATGACAAAGATTACATCGATCTCGACAGGTGATTGACTATTCTTTGACAACCATGTGCCGACGTCGGTTAGGCAATCGGACTTGACAGATGCAACACCGTCAACATAAGTGCTGAATGACGATTGAATATGACTGCCCTTCTGCACAATTACATGCGTGCGACCTGCACACGTCAGCACGAGCGATGTGATTTCCATTGACTCGCATTCGTGTCGATTGTCGTAGTCAACCACTTTGAGGCCGACGTTAAATGGAGGGCCTTCATACCGACCAGCCGCGATAGGAGGAATGCAGAACCGTGAGCGTTTGCCCTCGATGACAGTGTGAACCCAAATGTCGTCGATAACGAGGGGCTTGCCGTCACAATAGTAGGAAAGAACTCCCTCTAGTTGGAAAACCCCGATTGGCCACCCAGCACAACTAAAGATGATGCCAAGAATGGCCATAACTGCGAGACAGATGCACAAGCGTGTCATTGCTTTTGTGGTTTGGGCTTTACGTTGAAATAGGCGTCTTGCCGAAAGGGTGAGCAATACGGCGAGGATACCGACTCCTGCATTCCATTGGTTGGAAACAGCGAGAAAAAGAGCGATAACAGACGTAGCGACAAATATGCCAGATAATCGGAATGTAAACCTTCCCTTTGGATAAACAGCGGAACTTCGCTGGTTCGACGACATTGTCATTCAGACTCTTCGCCCACGGAATATTGACCTGTACGACTTTCTTCAACAGAAACCACTGTTTCCGATCGCTTGGCCACGAAATAATGTCGGCGGTCAGTAGTCCGTGATCTGTTGTTGATTGGTGGAATTTGGCACAACCTGTAACCTCGTCTCTGCCATGCTCCTTTCGTGTGCCAGTGACATTGCCAGTGCCGGCACCACCGACCCGCTCAGCACATCACTTTGCCGCCGCGGAATAAATCTTCCCCGCTGCTGCGAGGCTGACCCCCGGCTCGAACGCATGCCCCGCCTCTTGCAGCAATTGCTCCAGTGCCGAAAGCAGCAACAACACGTTGGCCCTGCGGGACGAATGCCCCATCAGGCCGATCCGCCACACCTTGCCGGCGAAGGCTCCCAGCCCGCCGCCGATTTCGATGTTGAAGCGATCGAGCAGGCCTTTGCGGATCGCGCGGTCGTCGATGCCCGGCGGAATGTGAACCGCGTTGAGCATTGGCAGTTGATGCCCCTCCTGCGCCGCCATGCCGATCCCGAGCGTCTCCAATCCGGCTCGCAGCGCCAGGTGATTCTGCCGGTGCCGGGCAAAACAGGCGTCGAGCCCTTCTTCCAGCACGATGCGCAGCGCTTCGTACAGGGCATAGGTCATGTTGATCGGCGCCGTGTGGTGGTAAACCCGTTCGGTTCCCCAGTAGCTGGCGAGCATCGAGATATCGAGGTACCAGCTTTGCACCTTCGTGCGGCGGTTGAGGATCACTTCCATCGCCCGGGCACTGAACGAAACCGGCGCGAGCCCGGGCGGACAGCCGAGGCATTTTTGCGTGCCGGAGTAGATCGCGTCGATGTTCCAGGCGTCCACTTCGACCGGCACGCCCCCCAGCGACGTGACCACGTCCACCAGCAACAGTGCGCCCGCTTCGTGCACAACGCGCGAGATCTCCTCGATCGGCTGCCAGGCGCCGGTGGACGTTTCAGCCATTACGATGCCGACGACTTTCGGTCGCGAAGTCTCCAACGCGGCTTTGATGTCGTCCACGCTAAAGACTTCGCCCCAGGGACATTCGATCTTGGTGACATTCGCACCGGCGCGCCCGGCCACGTCCGCCATTCGCCCACCAAAGACGCCGTTGACGCAGACGAGCATCGAATCCCCCGGCTCGATCAGATTGACCACCGCCGCCTCCATGCCCGCCGAGCCCGTGCCGCTGATCGCCAGCGTCATCGGGTTTTGCGTGCGAAACACGCGGCGGAGCATCTGCTGCAACTCGTTCATGATCCGCAGATACTCGGGATCCAAATGCCCAATCGTCGGCCGGGCCAACGCGGCCAGCACGCGGGGATGGGTATCGCTGGGACCCGGGCCGAGCAGCGTGCGGAGCGGAGTATCCAGCGGCGGGGGGAGGTCCGGCATCGGTTCAATGTCCTCGGTCGAATTGTCGTGCAACCATTAAGTCAGACGCAAAGGCGCATAGACGCCAAGACGCGCAAAGAAGAGAAAAGGAAGGTTGTATTGAGGGACATGTGGATACCGGACGTTTTCTTTGCGCGTCCTTTGCGTCTTTGCGCCTTTGCGTCGAATGGCACCCGGCAATCACGACTCCAGCGGCGGCGGCTGGCGGATCAGCTTGCTCAGCTCGCGGAACTGCGGCGTGCCGGCCACGGCGCACCACTCGAACATCGCCGCCTCAGTGGTGGTCAGTACCGCCCCCGAGGCGTTCATCCGCCGCAACGCCGTCTCGTGATCGATCGCATGGCGGGCGCCGACCGCATCCACCGCTATGTACACTGCCACCCCGGCCGCCAACAGGTCAAGCACCGTCTGCTGAATGCAAACGTGCGTTTCAATGCCGCACACCAAAATCTTCGGCCGCCCGCCAAGCACTGCGGGTGCAAACACCTCCGCACTGCCGCCGCAGCTGAACGCCAGCTTCTCGGAAATGACCTGAAGCCGCTGGCGCAGCGCCGACACCAACGGCCCGAGCCCTGCCGGATACTGCTCTGTGGCCGCGGCCGGCACGCCAAGCAACTTCGCCGCGGAGAGCAACCGCTCGATATTCCAGACCAGTTTCGCGTGCCCTGGCACCAGCGGGATCAGTTTTTCTTGCACGTCGACCACAAGCAGCCCTGTGTCGGCGGCCGACATTAATTGCGGGCTGCGCGGCAGGGGCAGATCGAGCGAGAAATCGGCGGGTGATGAATCTGATTCGTCCATACCAAGCAAGATAGTCGATTCGTACGCGGCAGACTATCGGGGGTTCACCGCCGCACCAACCTCATCCCATTAAAAATTACAATCAACGTCGCCCCCACGTCCGCGGCCACGGCCATCCACATCGTGATGGGCCCGGCCACGGCCAACACCAGCACCAGCGCCTTGATGGCAAACGAGATGCCGATGTTCTGCCACAGCAGACGCTTCGTGCGGCGGCCCAGGCTCAAGAGTTCCGCCACGCGCTGCAAGTGGGGCGAGAGTACCACCACGTCGGCGGTTTCCACAGCCAGGTCGCTGGAGTCGTTGCCCATGGCGATCCCCAGCCGGGCCATCGCCAGCGCGGGCGCGTCGTTCGCGCCGTCGCCCACCATCGCCAGATTTGGGTACTTCTGCGCCAGCTCGCGCACGTGCCGCACCTTGTCTTCCGGCAGCAGCTCCGCTTCGACCGCGTCGGCGCCGACTTGCCGCCCGATGGCGTCCGCCACCGCCTGGCGATCACCGCTGAGCACGATGATCCGCTTCACGCCGCCGCGGCGCAATTCGGCCACGGCGGCCGCGGCATCGTTGCGGAGCGAGTCGGAGAGGTAGATCGTGCCTAAATACCGCTGGGCGTTGCCAATGCAAACAGCGGTGGCGGCGGCGTGATTTGGATCGATGGCGATTTTGACCTCCGGCAGTAGCGTGGCGAACATCCGTGGGCTGCCGGCGAACGATCGCTGGCCATCGAGCATCCCCTCGACGCCAAAGCCCCGCCGCGCGACCAGATCGGTGATGGGCTGCGGCTCAATGCCCTGCAAACGGGCAGCGCGCAAGACCGCCGCGGCCAGTGGATGCTCGCTATGACTCTCCAGTGAGCTGGCAACTCGCAACACCTCTTCGACGCTCGCTCCGGGCGCGGGATCGACTAGCACGACCTCCGCTCGCCCAGTGGTGAGCGTGCCAGTTTTGTCGATGGCAACGCAATCGATTGCCGCCGCACTTTCGAGATGCTCGCCCCCTTTGACCAACAGTCCTCGTCGCGCCGCCTGGTACAACCCACAAACGATCGTCACCGGCGTGGAAATAACAAGCGAGCAGGGACAGGCGATCACCAGGATGACCAGCGCCCGATGCAACCATTGGCTGGCCGTGACCGAAGGAAAGAAATTCAGCCCCAGCCAACTCAACAACGTCGGCCCGATGGCCAACACCGCCGCCAGTGCGATTACCGTTGGGGTGTAACGCCGGGCGAACTCGTCCACGAACCGGGCCGTCGGCGCCCGCGAGGCCTGCGCGTCGAGAACCAACTGGCCGATCCGCGCCACGGTGCTATCCTGAGCGGTATGCACGGCCTTCACGGTCAGCGCCCCCTCGCCATTAAGCGAGCCGGCGAACAGTTTAGCGCCCGCCTGCTTTTCCACTGGGATGCTTTCGCCGGAGACGGGCGCTTCATTGACGCTCGAAGTTCCCTCGATCACCTCGCCGTCGACCGGCACCCGCTCGCCCGGTTTGACGACCAGCGTGTCCCCAATCTGCAGTGTCTCCGTATCGACATCGACGAGCTGGCCGTCGCTGAGCCGATGCGCCACCTTGGGCGTCAGCGAAGCCAGACCACGCACGACGCGTCGGGTGCGCTCCAGGCTGTAGTTTTCCAGAAACAGCGAAATGCCAAACAGCAGCATCGCCGTGGCCGCCTCGAAGAAATCACCGATTGCCAGCGCTCCGACCGCGGCGATCGTCATCAGCAGATTCATGTCGGCCGTGCGGAGCCGAATCGCCCGCCAGCCGGCTTTGGCCACCGGGGCGCCGGCGACAATTGCGGAAAGCACGCACAGGACGTCGGCCGTGATATCCAATCCACCAGCCGCCGCGGCTAGTTGCCGCGCGGCAAGATAGCGTCCCACCAGCCACGCGGCGCCTGCCAATAGCAACAACACGCCGCCGCCGAGCGTCGTCCACCAGCGGACCGTGCGGCGGGGATTATCCGGTTTAGTCGCCGCCGCTCGCGTGACGACTTGCGCCGGAAAGCCAAGATCGGATATCGCCGCGGCGATGCGCAGCGAATCGGTTTGCGTGGCGTCGTAGCGGACTCGCAATTGGCGATCGATGTACAGCGGGTCGAGTGTTGCAATGCCGGGATGCCGGGCCAGACCCTTCTCGATCATCGCCAGCTCTTCGGCGCAGTCCATCGCGGGGATGGAAAACAGCTCCACACGCTGGTGCGAGGTTTTTGCGGCGGATGGGATGGCTGTTTGTGACAAGGGAAATGACCGGTGGCAGGTGGAGTTGAATCCGAATCGGGAAAGCCATGAAATTATAGGTTGCATCGTTGCTTCTGGTCTGCGCCAAGTGTGAACCTTGCACGATGGTCGAGCGTTTACGGGCACTGGCAAAGCCAGTGGCACACGGAAAAAGGCGAAAACCAGGGACGAGGTTGTTGGTTCTGCTGCATTGCCCCAATCGTTCGCTCGTCCCTGCCTTGCTCCTTTCCTGTGCCACTGGCTTCGACAGTGCAAATACTGCCAACTCACTCAATACTGTGTTGAATGGCCACTGGCGTTTCAGTCCCTGCTGAGCGAAAATGCCAGTTTCCCACTTCGCGTTCGCACCCACCTGACACACCGCAAGACAGGCGCCCCGATGGAGAAGATTCGCAGCACCACGATCCTCACCGTCCGCCATCAGGGCAAAGTGGCCATGGGGGGGGACGGCCAGGTGACGCTGGGCTCGACGATCATGAAGGGGGACGCGACCAAGATCCGCCATCTCCTCGGCGGCAAGGTACTGGTCGGGTTCGCCGGCGGCAGTGCGGACGCCTTTGCTCTCATGGAGCGATTCGAGGCCAAGCTCAAGGATTTTCCCGGCAACGTGCCGCGGGCGGCCACCGAGTTGGCCAAGGAGTGGCGCACCGACCGGGCCCTGCGGCGGCTCGAAGCGATGATGGCGGTGGTCGATGGCGAGCACACGCTGCTGGTCACTGGCGTCGGCGACGTCATCCAGCCCACCGACGGCGTGCTGGGCATCGGCTCCGGCGGCAGCTACGCAGTCGCCGCGGCCAAAGGGCTGATCGCCTATTCGAAGCTTTCCGCCCGCGAGATCGTGCATGCCTCACTGACCATCGCGGCGAACATCGACATTTACACGAACACAAACATTCTGGTGGAAGAGTTGGAGTCCAAGCCTTGAGCGATGAAACCAAAGCGCTCACGCCGCGCGAAACGGTCGAAGAGCTGAATCGTTACATCGTCGGCCAGAACGACGCCAAGCGGGCGGTGGCCATCGCCATCCGCAATCGCTGGCGGCGGCAGCAACTTCCGGAAGAGATGCGCACGGAAGTAGCGCCGAAAAATATTCTGATGATCGGCCCCACGGGCGTCGGCAAAACGGAGATTGCCCGCCGGCTGGCGCGGCTGACCGGCGCGCCGTTTATCAAGGTCGAAGCGACCAAGTACACCGAGGTGGGTTACTACGGCCGCGACGTCGAGAGCATGATCCGCGAGCTGGTCGAAAACGCCATCGGCCTGGTTCGCGAACGCGAGCGGGCCGGCGTCGAAGAGGAAGCCCGCTCTCGCGTAACCGAACGACTGATCGGCCTGCTGGCGCCGCCGCCGACCACGTTCGACGCCTCGCCCGACGGGCCGAACACGCAGGAACGTTATGAGCGGACCCGCGAGAAAATCCGCGCCATGCTGCTGGCCGGAGAGATGGAAAAGCGGAAGGTGGAGATTTCGTCCGAGCAGCGGGCGATGCCGATGATGCTCACCAACCTGGGCGGCGAGCAGATGGACGTCGATCTGCAAGGAATGTTCGAAAAGATCATGCCCCGCAACACCGTCCGCCGCGAATTGACCGTGGCCGAAGCCCGCCAGGTGCTGTTTGAAGAAGAGTGCGACGCCCTGATCAACAAGGAAAAGGTTAACGCCCAGGCGATTGAGCTGGCTGAGAACGTGGGAATCGTGTTTGTCGACGAGATCGACAAAGTCGTGGCCAGCGACGGCTCGCGCGGGGCCGACGT
>JAIOQB010000213.1 GCA_021413585.1 Planctomycetia bacterium | reverse complement strand
CAGTACCGCAAGCACATCCTCACGCTCGAAGACCCAATCGAGTTCATGTTCGCCGAAGACAAGTGCGTGATCAACCAGCGCGAGATCGGCATCGACGTGAAGAATTTCGAGATTGGCATGAAGCACGCCGTGCGCGAAGATCCCGACGTCATGCTGGTGGGCGAAATGCGCGACCGCGAAACCTTCGCCACCGCCATCCACGCCGCCGAGACAGGGCATCTGGTGTTCGGCACGATTCACGCCTCCAGCGCGGCGACCACCGTGGGCCGCATTTTGGACCTGTTCCCGGCCGACACGCATTCCTCGCTCCGCAGCGCGATCGCGGGCAATATGAAGGCGGTGATCAGCCAGAAGCTGCTGCCGTCCATTCTGCCCGGCACCGGCCGCGTGCCGGCGGTCGAGATCATGACGTTCAACTCCACGGTCCGCAAGCTGATCCTTGAAGAACAAGACGACAAGCTGGGAGACGCCATCCGGCTGGGAAGCGCGCACGGCATGCAGGACTTCACCATGTGCCTGAAGGACCTGGTGCTGCGCGACTTGATCTCGCAGGAGACGGCGCTGGAAGTGGCGCCCAACGAGCAATTGCTGAAGATGGCGCTCAAAGGGATCGACGTCAGCCAGCCAGGGCTATTGTAAATACGATGTTCGCCAATACGATGTTCGCCCATACGATGTTCACTGCGAAGACCAACCTGCCCGCAATCCCTTGGCGCCTCGTGCGGCTTGCGCTGTTGGCCTGCGTCGCGCTGTTGCTGCTGACTCAATGCGGACTGGCGGCCGATGGCAATATCTGGCCCGAGATCAAGCTCGACCCCGACCGCTTCCGCGGCCCGGGACAATTTGTTGGCGGCTATCTAAGTTTGGCCAAGATCCTGGCCTGCTGGCTGCTGTTTCTCTGCTGGGTCGACACGACCGATTGGATCAGCCAGGACGTGCAAATCCTGCGGTTGAGGGTACACGTCTGGAATCCGATCGTGGTCGGCACGTTCGCCCTGGCGTTTCTGTTGGTGTGGGTTATTCCCGCCTTCTGGTTCGGCTTCCTGCTAATGATCGTAGCGTACATCGCGCCGCTGACCACATACATTCTGTTCCGCAATGCCAGGGTCGAAGACCACCGCAAGGTGCTCACGCCCGACCATCTGCGGCACTGGGGGATCAAGAAGCTACGGCTATTCGGCATTAAGATTGAGCCCGATCAGCCGGCGGCCGGAGCGGCCAAGCCAAAACAACCCGGGGCGGACGTGCAGTTCACCGCACGCGGCGGGGCAACGCCGCAGGTCAACGAGGGCCTGCAACTCTCGGCCCGGCAGTTGCCCGCGTACCTGCCGGCGCAGCAGTTGGCGGCCGACGCGCTGACGAACCGTGCCGAGGCGGCGCTGTTGGACTTCGGCGGCGACGGCGTCGCCGTGCGGTACATGATCGACGGCTGCTGGCACAACAGCCAGCCGCAGACGCGCGAGGATGCCCTGGCGCTCTTGGACGTGTACAAGACGCTCGCCGGCCAGGAGGGGCCGACCACCACGCGGATGGCGGGCGAGTTCGGCCTGCGCTATCAAGGCGCCGTGCATGACTGCCGCATTTCGGCCCAAGCGACCGACGGCGGCTCGCGCGTGCTGCTGAAGTTCCGCTCGCTGGCGGAGACCGGCCCCCGCACGCTGGAAGAGTTGGGCATGCGCCCCAAGATGGCCGAGCAATTAGTGCAACTGGTCGACGCGCCGCACGGCCTGATCCTGTTCTCGGGGGTGCCGGGAGGCGGGCTAACCACGACCCTGGACGTGCTGCTGAGCACGCGCGACCGGTTCGTGCGCGACTTCTGCACGGTCGAGGACGTGCAGCGCCGCGAGCGGGATATTACGAATCTGGACGTCACCACGTACGACTCGGCCGCCGGCCAAAGCCCCGCCTCGGTGCTGCCGAAGCTGCTGCGAGCCCAGCCGAACGTGGTGGTGGTGCGCGATCTGATCAATGCCGACACGGTGCGGCTGCTCTCCGCCGAGGCGGCCCAGCGAATGGTGATTACCTCCATCGCCGCCCGCGACGCTTGCGAGGCCCTGCTGCGGGTGTTGATGCTCAAGGTGCCGCCGCAAGAGTTCGCCGCCGCTACCACCGCCGTGGTCCACAGCCGGCTGCTGCGGCGATTGTGCGAGCGCTGCAAGGAAGCGTATCCACCGCCGCCGGAGCTGCTCAAGCAACTCGGCCTGCCGGCGGACAAAGTGACCGCGTTGTATCGCCCGCGGCAAGAGCAGGACGCCATCTGCGAGGATTGCCGAGGCTTGGGCTATCGCGGCCGGATCGGCTTGTACGAACTGCTGCCGATGACGCCCGCGATCCGCGCGGTGCTGGTGAAGACGCCGCAGGTGGATGCTTTGCGCAAGGCTGCCCGCGAGGCGGGGGTGCTTTCGGCGCGCGAGCAGGGGATATTACTGGTGGCCCGCGGCTTGACGTCGCTGGAAGAACTTCAGCGGATCCTGAAAACCTAGGAAGTCATTAACTGAGGAAGGCGCCGCCGTGGGATTTATCTTGCCGCTGATCTTGTTTGGCATCCTCGTGCTGATCATTGCGCTGGTGGGCTCGGAAGGGCTGTGGCACGCCACCATCACGTTCTTCAACGTGATGACCGCCGCGCTGTTGGCCACGAACTACTTTGAGCCGGTGTCCGAATGGCTCGACTACCACGGCCCCACGTTCACGTACCTGATCGACTATCTGGTGCTGTGGGGATTGTTCGTGATGTTCTTCATCGTGTTTCGCACGCTCACCGACTTGGTCTCGCGGGTCAAGGTGCGGTTCAAGCGGCCCGTGGACATTTTTGGGGGCTACCTGGTCGCCGCCTGGACCGCCTGGGTGTTGATCTGCTTCACCGGCATGTCGCTGCACACCGCTCCGCTGGCTCGCAATTACTTTGGCGGCACGTTTCAGGAAACCCCCGAGACCCGGATGTTCGCCGGCCTGGCCCCGGACAGGCAATGGCTGGCCCTGGTGCATAAGCTTTCGATGCAGTCCCTGCGAACCGGCAACGAAGGGGAGCACGTCTTCGACCCCCAGGGGGACTTCATCCTCCGCTACGCCCAGCGGCGGGCCGACTATGAGACCAAAGAGGGAATTCGGGTGAATCGCGAGGTGGGCCAGCCGGCACGTTGATTGCGTCGGGAAATCTGGTCACAATATCCTTGCGGGGTGGATCCTTGCGGAATGTGGGACTTCGGGTGCCTGGGGCAACGCCCCAGTGCCCGGTAATCGTTACATCATTTTGTCCTCGGGGCGCAAAGTATCGCGGTAGATTCACGAACCACGGATCGTGATCCACTCGCGGTGGAAATAAAAACCATGGACAACCAAACCTCTCCAGCGCCTGCTTTCTCCGAGCCGGCCGCCGTTGACGTGATCCAATATCGGCCGCTGAGCCTGTGGGGAGTCTCCGGCCTGCTGGCCGGCATCGCCTCCACCATCGCCTTCTGGGGGCCGATGCTGTGGCCCGTGGCGCGACCGCTGTTGTGGCCGGTGGCGGGGCTGATGCTGCTCGTCTCGGTAGTGGCCATGATCTATCTGACTCGCGAGCGGGGGGCGGTCGGCGGCACGCGACTGGCTTCGGTTGGACTGTTCCTGTCGCTGCTCTCCGTCACCGCGGCGCCGACGCACTTTCTGCTGCGGGAATGGCACCTCCGCGAGCAGGCGTCCACCGTGGGGGCGCAATGGCTGATGTTCCTGCTCGCCCGCCAACCCTATGACGCTTTTGAGTCGATGAAGCCGGCCAGCTCGCGGCGCCCGTTGGGCAGGCCGCTGTTGGATCAATTCGCCGCCGACAAAGGGGAGGCGTACGTCTACGAACAATTCCTCAACAGCCCGCTGGTGAAGGCTCTGTCGCTGCTGCCGATCTCCTCGACGCGCATCGAGCATTATGAAACCGAGAGCATCGATCCGAGCCCCGACGGCAGCGACGTGATCTCCGACGTGTACGCCGTGTCGTTCCTGGAAAATGGCAAGAAGAAGTCGTTCTTCGTGCGGCTGGAGTTGGAGCGGCGTGAAGATGAAAGCACGGTCAGCGGCATCTGGAGGGTGATGAACTACCAGGGAGGCATCCGCCCTCGCACCGAGCCGGCGAGTTGACCGGGGCCGGCGAGTTGGCCGGGCCAGATCCAGTTGTGAAGTGGTTTTTCAAGGCCGGGAGTTGGAAAGGATTTCACGATGGTAATCAGCAAAGATCTGTTGGAGATACTCGTCTGCCCTGACGACCATACGCCGCTGGCCCTGGCCGAGCCGCCCCTGCTGGCCCGGCTGCACGCGGCCATCGACGCCGGCGGAGTGACCAATCGAGCCGGCCAGCGGGTGCAAACGCACCTCGGCGGCGGACTGGTGCGGGCGGATGGCAAATACCTCTACCCGGTGGTCGACGATATTCCGGTGCTCCTGGTGGATGAAGCGATTTCTCTGGAGCAGATAAAAACATAGCCCCGGGCTCCGCGCGTCATAGCCCCGGGCTCTGCCCGGGGGTTCGTGGCGCCGCAATCATGAGTCGCTCCCCATGACCCAAAAGTCCATCTTCCAGCGGATCATCGACCGGGAGATTCCCGCCCAGATCGTCTACGAGGACGACCGCTGCCTGGCTTTCCGCGACGTGAATCCCCAGGCGCCGACCCACATCCTGCTGATCCCCAAGAAGCCCATCACCTCCATCGCCACGCTCGAAGACGCCGACGCGGCGCTGGTCGGCCATCTATGGCTGGTGATCCGCGACCTGGCCCAACAATTGGGCGTTGTTGATGGCGGCTACCGCGTCGTCGTCAACTGCGGCCGCGACGCCGGGCAAACGGTGGACCATCTGCACTTTCACCTACTGGCCGGACGCACCCTCGATTGGCCGCCGGGGTAGGGTCTGGTTTTCATGCCGGCGCGGAACCACCACATAGGCTTCCCCTGCCTTGCTCCTCTCGTGTGCCACTGGCTATGCCCAATGGCGTCCGGGAAAAATCTTAACTGTTTCTTAACTTGCGCGATCTGCGGCGTTTGTATATAAACTCCGCATGTCCCAGTCCAGGCACCAACGACGCCGGAGGCGTAGCGATCGCCGCGCGCGTTCCGCCGCAGCGCACGAGCCGGCCGAGCCGCTGAAGGTATGGCCTGAACAGCTGATCGGAGCCAAGTTCGTTCGCTTGCTTGAAAAGCAACTGCGGCAGTTGCAGCAGG